>CAYTBD010000317.1:0-3517 GCA_964435755.1 uncultured Rhodobacterales bacterium | reverse complement strand
GCAGCTTTCCTCGGCCTTGCGGCGCCAGCGCCGGAAGACCGGTTCCGAGGCGACACGGTGCCGCGCGGCGTCCGCCGACGGCCAGGTCGCCAGAATCGCCCAGACCGCGGTGTTCGGCACCGGCGTGAACCCCTCGCCCGTGCCCGACCCGCAAAGCTTCCAGAACCCGACGTCCGGCATCCGCATGAAGTCGAGCCGGGCCGCGCCCATCTGCCCGAGCACCCAGAGACGCGCGGTGGCGGGGCCGAAGCGGAACAGGCTGAGGCTGACGGTTTGGATCGTGCGACTCCCTCAAAGTGTCAACTAAGTCTGACACGGTCGCGTCAGGAAATAAAGAGATCTCACGCCGTGACAAAATCGCACTTCTGCCGGATTGTAAATCTGGATTGACACATGTAGCCTTCACCAAGGTCAGCGAGGTTCCGGATGAAGAGCATACCCGATCCCAGGAGCGAAGCCATCGTCATCGGCGCGGGCCTGGGCGGCCTCGCCGCGGCGATGCGGCTCGGCGCGAAAGGCTACCGCGTCACGGTTCTCGACAAGCTGGACGTCGTCGGCGGGCGGGCCTCCTCCATGACCGAGAACGGGCACCGGTTCGACCTCGGTCCGACGATCGTGACGGTGCCGGAGGTGTTCCGCAAGCTCTGGGCCGCCTGCGGGCGCGACTTCGACGCCGACGTCGACCTGCGCCCGCTCGACCCGTTCTACGAGATCCGCTGGCCCGACGGGTCGCAGTTCACCGCGCGCGGCGACACCGATGCCATGGTCGCGGAAGTGGCGCGCCTCTCGCCGGGCGACGTGAAGGGCTACCTGAGATTCCTCAAGGACAGCCAGCGCCGCTACGTCGTGGGCTACGAGGGCATGGTCGCGGAGCCGATGCACAGGCTCTGGGAGACGATCAAGGTGCTGCCCGAATTCGCGAGGCTCCGCGCGGACCGTTCCATCCTCGGCCATGCCCGGGCGCGGGTGAAGGACGAGCGGCTGCGGATGGCGCTGTCGTTCCACCCGCTCTTCATCGGCGGCGACCCGATGCACGTGACTTCGATGTACGCGCTCGTCTCGCATCTCGAGAAGGAATACGGCGTGCATTATGCCATCGGCGGCGTGCAGGCCATCGCCTCGGCCATGGCGCGGGTCGTCGAGTCGCAGGGCGGCGCGATCCGGCTCGGCGCGGAGGCCGACGAAGTCATCGTGCGCGAAGGTGCGGCGCGGGGCGTGCGGCTCGCCACGGGCGAGGTGCTGAAGGCGGCGCTCGTCATTTCCAATGCGGACGCGGGCCACACCTATTCGCGGCTCCTGCGGAACCTGCCGCGCCGGCGCTGGAGCGACCGCAAGCTCGACAGCCGCCGCTGGAGCATGGGCCTCTTCGTCTGGTACTTCGGCACGACCGGCACGGCGGGCCTGTGGCCCGAGGCCGGCCATCACACGATCCTGTCCGGCCCGCGCTACGAGGGGCTGCTGCGCGACATCTTCGTCAAGGGCCGGCTGGCGGAGGACATGAGCCTCTACGTCCACCGGCCCTCCGTCACCGATCCCACCGTTGCGCCCGAGGGCGGCGACACCTTCTACGCCCTGTCGCCCGTGCCGCATCTCGGCCATGCCGACCCGGTCGACTGGGCGGCGGAGGCGGACCTCTACAGGCAGAAGGTGGCGCAGCAGCTGCAACGGCTGATCCCGGGCTTCGAGGACCACCTCTCGGCCTCGCTCGTCTTCACGCCGGAGACCTTCCGCGACCGGTATCTCTCGCCTCTGGGCTGCGGCTTCTCGATCGAGCCGCGCATCCTTCAGTCGGCATGGTTCCGGCCGCACAACGTGAGCGAGGAGGCGAGGGGTCTCTACCTCGTCGGCGCGGGGACGCATCCCGGCGCGGGTCTGCCCGGCGTGGTCTCCTCGGCGGAGGTGCTGGGCAAGCTGGTGCCGGATGCCGACACGATCCCGGTCCAGCAGAGGATGGCGGCGGAATGAGACAGGCGGACCTCGACCACTGCCGCGAGGCGATCCGGCACGGGTCGCTCTCGTTTCATGCCGCGTCGCGGCTCCTGCCGGCGCGGGTTCGCGACCCGGCGCTCGCGCTCTACGCCTTCTGCCGGCTGGCGGACGACGCGGTGGACCTGCACGACGAGAAGCCGGCGGCGGTCCTGACGCTCCGCGACCGGCTCGACCTGATCTACCGGGGCACGCCGCGCAACGCCCCCGCCGATCGCGCCTTCGCCGCCGTGATCGAGGCGCACGAGATGCCGAGGGCGCTGCCCGAGGCATTGCTCGAAGGCCTCGCCTGGGACGCGGCGGGACGGCGCTGCCAGACGCTGTCGGACCTGTTCGACTATTCGGCGCGGGTCGCCGCCGCGGTCGGCGCGATGATGTGCGTCCTGATGGGGGTGCGCGATGCCAGCGCGCTGGCGCGGGCCTGCGATCTCGGCGTCGCGATGCAGCTCACCAACATCGCCCGCGACGTGGGCGAGGACGCGCGGGCGCGGCGGATCTACCTGCCGCTCGACTGGCTGGCGGCGGAGCGGATCGATCCGGAGGCCTTCTTCGCCGACCCGCTGCCCGACGAGAAGATCCGCCGCATGGTGCGGCGGTTGCTCCTGCAGGCGGATCGTCTCTATTTCCGCGCCGAAGCGGGGATTCCGGCGCTCCCGCTCGCCGCGCGCCCCGGCATCTACGCGGCACGCCACGTCTATGCCGGGATCGGCGGGGCGATCGTGCGGAACGGCTACGACACGGTGAGCTACCGGGCGCGGACCTACAAGGCGCAGAAGGCGGGATGGCTGGGACTGTCGCTCGCGCGGGCGGGGGTGTCGATGATGATGCCCCGCTCGGCGGTGCTCTACGCCCGCCCGCTCGAGGAGACGCGCTTTCTCGTGGAGGCCGCCGCGCGATCGGTTCCCGAACAGACGGGGCGGACGGAGCGGCTTCTGGGCCTCTTCGCCGACCTCGAAGCGAGAGAGCGCGAGACGCGGGGATTGGAACGGTCGGGCGCGTGACCTAGATCACTCTCATGGATTGGACCCTCTTCGCCATCTTTCTCGCCGCCTGCTTCGCCGCGGGCTCCACCGGCGCGATGTTCGAGCCGGGCAAATGGTACGAAAGCCTGTCGAAGCCGTGGTGGACGCCGCCCAACTGGCTGTTCCCCGTGGCCTGGGCCACGCTTTACCTTTGCATCGCCGTCGCGGCCGCGCGGGTGGCGCCGCTTGAGGGGAGCCACTATGCGATGGCCTTCTTCGCGCTCCAGATCGCGCTCAACACGCTCTGGACGCCGGTGTTCTTCGGATTGAAACGGATGGGGGCGGGCATGGTGGTGCTCGTCGCACTCTGGATCGCGGTCGCGGCGACGCTGGGCACCTTCTGGTCGCTCGACCGGATCGCCGGGCTCCTGTTCGTCCCCTACCTCGTCTGGGTGACGGTTGCCGGCGCGCTCAACTACACCGTCTGGCGGATGAACCCGCAGGCCGCGCGGCCGACCTGATCGCGCCGCTGGCGCGGTGCGCGTTTCATGCAGGATGACGCGGGCTCC
>CAYTBD010000316.1:0-3521 GCA_964435755.1 uncultured Rhodobacterales bacterium | reverse complement strand
GCCCGGAGATCTGGATCAAGCGCGACGATTGCACGGGACTTTCCACCGGCGGCAACAAGACCCGCAAGCTCGAGTTCCTGATGGCCGAGGCCGAGGCGGCGGGCGCGGATGTCGTGATGACGCAGGGCGCGACGCAGTCGAACCACGCCCGCCAGACCGCGGCCTTCGCGGCGAAGCTCGGCATCGCCTGCCACATCCTGCTCGAGGATCGCACCGGCTCGAACGATCCCAACTACAACCACAACGGCAACGTGCTCCTCGACCATCTGCACGGCGCCACGACCGAGAAGCGGCCGGGGGGCGGCGACATGAACGCCGAGATGGAGGAGGCCGCCGAGAAACTCCGTGCCGACGGCCGCAACGTCTACACGATCCCCGGCGGCGGCTCGAACCCGACGGGCGCGCTCGGCTACGTCAACTGCGCCTTCGAACTGGTCAATCAGGCCAACGAGCGCGGCCTCGTGATCGACCGTCTCGTCCACGCGACGGGCAGCGCCGGGACGCAGGCGGGCCTGATCGCGGGTCTCAAGGCGCTCAACGCCCAGATCCCGCTTCTGGGCTTCGGCGTGCGGGCCCCGAAGGACAAGCAGGAAGAGAACGTCTACAAGCTCGCCTGCGCGACGGCCGAGAAGCTCGGCTGCCCCGGCGTCGTCGCCCGCGAGGACGTGGTGGCCGACACCGACTACGTGGGTCCCGGCTACGGCATTCCCCGCGCCGACACGATCGAGGCGATCCGCATGTTCGCCGAACTCGAGGGCATCCTCCTCGATCCGGTCTATTCCGGCAAGGGCGCCGCGGGCCTGATCGACTACTGCCGCAAGGGCAGGTTCCGGCAGGGCGAGCGCATCGTCTTCCTGCATACCGGTGGCGCGGCAGGGCTCTTCGGCTACGACGCCGTCTTCGCCGACGACGCCAGCATCGCGGCGGAATGATGGACGGCGCGGGACCGGGCAGGCCCCGGACCGTCGGCATTCTCGGCGGCATGGGGCCCGAGGCGACGATCCTCCTGATGCAGAAGGTCGTCGCGGCGGTGCCCGCAGTGGACGATTCCGATCACGTGCCGCTCCTCGTCGATCAGAACCCGCAGGTGCCTTCGCGCATCAAGCGGCTGATCGAGGGCACGGGCGAGGATCCGGGACCGGTGCTCGCCATGATGGCGCGGCGGCTCGAAGGGGCGGGGGCGGACGCGCTGGCGATGCCCTGCAACACCGCCCACCACTATGCCGCCGCGGTGCGGGAGGCGGCGACGGTGCCGTTCCTCGACATGGTCGCGCTGTCGGTCGCCCACGCCCGGGATCTCGCGGGTGAGGGCGGCACGGTCGGCATCCTCGCCTCTCCCGCCGTCCGCCGGGTCGGCCTCTTCGAAGCGCCGATGGCGGCGGCGGGCCTGACGCCGCTCTATGCCGCGGACGAGGAGGCCACGCTCGCCTTGATCCGGTCGATCAAGACGGACGGACCCACCGCCGCCTCTCGCCAGTCGCTCCGCGCCGTGTCGGAGGAGCTTCTGGGCCGGGGCGCAGGGGTGCAGATGGTGGCCTGCACCGAGTTCTCGCTGATCGCCGATGCCGTGGCCGAGCGCGCCACCGCCTTCGACACGCTCGACCGGCTGGTGCGGGCGCTCGTCGCTTTCTCGCTCGAGCCCGCGACGGCGCACGCCTGATCCCGCTCGTCGTCGACGCCTCAGACCGAAAGCCGCGTCCCATGCGCGCCGCGCTCGCGGTAGGGGGTGGTGTGGTAATGCGCCCGGTAGCATTTCGAGAAGTGCGAGGGGCTTGCGAAACCGCAGGCGAGGGCCACGTTGATGACGCTCATGTCCGTCTGCATCAACAGGTTGCGCGCCTTCTGCAGCCTCAGTTCCATGTAGTACCGCTTCGGGCTCCGGTTGAGGTAGCGACGGAACAGCCGTTCGAGCTGCCGCGTCGACATGCCGACCTCCCGCGCGAGGACGGCGGGGCTGATCGGCTCCTCGATGTTGGCCTCCATCTTCTGGATGACCTGGCTCAGCTTCGGATGCCGGACGCCGATCCGCGTCGGCACGCTGAGACGCTGAGTGTCCTGATCCGTGCGGATCGTCGTGTAGATGAGCTGATCCGCGACGGCCCCGGCAAGTTCCTCGCCGTGCTCGTCTGCGATGATCTTGAGGATGAGATCGATGGAGGACGTTCCGCCCGCCGTCGTCATCCGGTTGCCGTCGACCACGAAAACCGATTTCGTGAGCGTGACCTCTTCGAACTCCTCCGCGAAGCTGTCCTGGTTCTCCCAGTGGATCGTGGCCTTCTTTCCGTCGAGCAGCCCCGCCTTGGCAAGGGTATAGCCCGCCGTGCAGAGCCCGCCGATCGCCACACCGTGCCGGGCTTCGCGCCGGAGCCAGTTGAGGATCCGCTTGGTCGAGGCGTTGGCCACGTCGATCCCGCCGCAGACGAGGATCGTGTCGTCGCGGTTCACTTCCTCTAGATCCATTTCGAGCTTGAACTGGGTGCCGGCGGAGCATGTCACGATGTCGCCGCCCTCGCCCGCGAGCACCCAGGAATAGAGTGTCTTGCCGGACATCCGGTTGGCGATCCGGAGCGCTTCCAGGGCGCAGGCGAAGCAGAGCATCGTGAAATTGTCGAGAAGCACGAAAACGAAGCGCCGCGGCTTTTTCCCGCTGGCGTCCACTTCGACGATCTGACGACTCAGGTCCAAGCCGCGCCCTCCTTAGCGGACGACACCGAAGCAGGTTTGGACGTGGCGCGCAAGGGCGCCCCCGGCGCAAGCTGTCGTGCCGAGGTCGGTCCCTTCGATTTCCGGCCCAATGTCGGGTTTGCAATGCGGCGGCGCTCGCCTATAAGCGACGCCTGATATTCGCATGGAGTGCTGAGCGATGAACAAGTGGCAGAAAAGCGGATGGCGTGCGCTGCCTCGGGTCCAGATGCCGGACTACACCGACGCCGAGGCCCTCGCGAGGGTCGAGGACCGGCTGTCCAAGTATCCGCCGCTCGTGTTCGCCGGCGAGGCGCGGACGCTCCGCTCGGAACTCGGCAAGGCCGGGCGCGGAGAGGCGTTCCTTCTTCAGGGCGGCGACTGCGCCGAAAGCTTCGCCGAATTCTCGGCCGACAACATCCGCGACACGTTCAAGGTGCTCCTGCAGATGGCGATGGTGCTGACCTTCGGGGCCAAGGTTCCCGTCGTGAAGGTCGGCCGGATGGCGGGACAGTTCGCCAAACCGCGCTCCGCGCCGTACGAAACGGTGAACGGGGTGGAGCTTCCGTCCTACCGCGGCGATATCGTCAACGGTTTCGACTTCACGCCGGAGGCGCGGACGCCCGATCCCGGGCGGATGCTCGAGGCCTACACCCAGGCCGCCGCGACGCTCAACCTGCTTCGGGCCTTCTCGAAAGGCGGCTTCGCCGACATGCACCGCGTGCACGCCTGGACGCTCGGCTTCACGGAGCGCGAGGAATCCGAGAAATACCGCGATCTCGCGAACCGCATCCAGGACACGCTCGACTTCATGTCGGCGGCGGGCATGACGGCGGAGA
>CAYTBD010000315.1:0-3524 GCA_964435755.1 uncultured Rhodobacterales bacterium | reverse complement strand
CGCCGTCGCCTCGGGAGAGACCGTCTCGCTCAAAGCTCCGTGAGCGGCGGCCGCCTCTCTGGCACCGCGCGGCCCTCGTGCCTGACGGCGTTGAGCCAGCCCGGCCGCGCGCATCCTCGGGTTGCACAGGCGACGTGCCGGCGCGGCGCCGGCCATGCGGGGTTGATCATGAAGATGGATTCGGGGACGCTGACGGCGCGGCCTGCACCGTCAGGAGCACCCGAACCGGAGGGTATCAATGCGTTCCATCGCCCGACTCGTCGTCCTCGCGTGCGGCCTTGCGCTCGCGTCCACCGCCACGGCACAGGAGAGCGCGCGGCAGACGGTGCTGGTCCTCGACGCCTCGGGCTCGATGTGGGGCCAGATCGAGGGCGAGGCGAAGATCACCTCGGCGCAACGGGCGGTGCGGGACCTGCTGGACACGATGTCCGACGACGGCATCCTGGGTCTCGTCGCCTACGGCCACCGGCGCCGGGGCGACTGCGGCGACATCGAGGTGATGGTCGAGCCGGCGCCGGGAACCCGGGAGGCCGTGGCCGCGGCGGTCGACGCGATCTCGCCCAAGGGCAAGACCCCGCTCGGCGACGCGGTGCGTGAGGCGGCCGAGATCCTGCGCTATCAGGAGGATCCGGCGACCGTGATCCTGCTGTCGGACGGGCTGGAGAACTGCGGCGTCGACCCCTGCGCGCTGGGCGCCGATCTCGAGGCCGCCGGGATCGACTTCACCGCCCATGTCATCGGCTTCGACGTCGCGGCGCCCGAGGATCAGGCCCAGCTTGCCTGTATCGCCGACGCGACCGGCGGCCGGTTTCTCGCCGCCGACAACGCGGCCGAGCTGTCCGAGGCGCTGGTCGCCGTGGCGGCCCCGCCCGAACCGGTGGAGCGCAGCGTCGAATTCGTCGCCACCGCCGGCGAGGGCGGCCCCGTCGAAACCGATCCTGTGGCCTGGTTCATCTCGCCGGCCGGCGACGGCATGACGGGGGCGGAGAGCGTCGCGAGCGGTCCTCTGGTCGTGGAGCTCTTTCCGGGCGCGTACCGCGTCGTCGCGGTGCGCCCGTCCGATGAGGCCTCGGCGGAGGTCACGGTCGCGATCACCGCCGAGGAGCCCGACCGCGTTGTCCTGCCCCTGCCCGAGCGCATCCCGGACGCGTCGCTGTCGTTCGAGGGACCGGCCGAGATCGACTCGGTGCTCTCCGTCGGCTGGACCGGCCCGGGCGCGCCACGCGACTACCTTGCCGCCGCGCGGCCCGGCGCTCAGGGCTACGAGACCTTCGTCTACGTCGAAGACGGGAACCCCGCGCCGCTCGTGATGCCGGCGGAGCCGGGCGACTACGAGATCCGCTACGTCCACCGGGAGACCGGCCGCATCCTGGCCGCCGCGCCGGTGACGGTCACCGACCTGACCGCGCGCCTCGACGCCCCGCCCGACGCGACGGTGGGCTCGGCCCTCGACGTGGGCTGGATCGGTCCGGGACGCGCGCGCGACTATGTCACCGTCGCCGAACCGGGGGCGCGGCCCGGCGAATACGTCAACTTCGCCTATGTCGACGAGGGCTCGCCGGTCGCGCTGACCATGCCGGGCGAGCCGGGCGGCTACGAACTGCGCTACATCCTCGCCGCCGGTCCCCGCGTTCTCGCGAGCATGCCCATCGACATCCGTCCGGCTCCGGCGAGCGTCGTCTCGGCGCCCACTGTCGGTGCCGGCCAGCCGATCGAGGTGACATGGGAGGGCCCCGAGGAGGATCGTGATTTCATATCGATCGCGCGTGAGGGCGACGCGGGCGGAACATACGTCAACTACAGCTATGTCCGCGAGGGCAATCCGCTGACGGTGACGGCCCCGGCGGAGCCGGGCGACTACGAGCTGCGCTACATCCTCGACGAAGGCCGGACCATCCTCGCGGTCCAGCCCGTCACCATCGAGGAGGTCGCCGCGTCGCTCGACGCACCGCCGACCGGACCCGCCGGCGGCACCGTCGACATCGCCTGGCAGGGTCCGGCGGGCGACCGGGACTTCATCACGGTCGCCAGGCCGGACGCGGCCGGCGGCGCCTACGAGGCCTACACCTACGTCCGCGAGGGAAGCCCCCTGACACTGGCGTTGCCGGCCGATCCCGGCGCCTACGAACTGCGCTACATCCTCGACGAGGGCCGGACCATCCTCGCCGCCCTGCCCTTCCGGGTCACCGAGGTCACGGCGGAGCTGGACGTTCCGCCCTCGGCGGCCGCGGGCGGGACGCTGTCCGTCGGCTGGACCGGGCCCGGCAACGACCGCGACTACGTCTCGATCGCGCGGCCCGACCAGGACGACGGCGCCTACCGGGCATACACCTACGTCCGAGAGGGCAATCCCGTGGATCTGCAGATGCCGGTCGAGCCCGGCGACTACGAGATCCGCTACGTGCAGGATACCGGCCGCCGGGCGCTGGCCCGCGTTCCGTTGACGGTCGAGGACGTGTCGGCGCAACTCGATGCGCCCGGAACCGCGACCGCCGGGGGCACGCTGCAGGTCATCTGGCAGGGCCCCGCCTATCCGCGCGATTACGTCTCGCTCGCCGAGCCCGGCGCGGACGACGGGGGCTACGTGTCCTACCAGTACGTCCGCGAGGGTGCGACGCTGACGTTGCAGATGCCCGAGGCCCCGGGAGCGTACGAACTGCGCTATGTCCTCGGGACCGGCCCGCGCGTGATCGCCAGCCGGACCGTGGTCGTGGAGTAAGGGCGCGTCGTCCGACCCGGCGGGGTCTGCCGGCCGGACACGGCAGCGCGACGGGCGGGATCGCGAACCGGGGACAGCGGCTCGAAACCGACGGCGCGGACGGATCTGCGAGTGGCAGACCGAGAGACCAGCGGCCGGCCGCTGGCCAGCGGCGCACGGGGCAGTGGTCGCTCGGTTTCCTGTCCGCGGCTGCGCGTAGCGTCATCGGCGCGCCCTTCGACGGGCGTCTTGCCCTCGCGTGAACAGGGGAACCGTCGCGAAAAGCCACCAAGTGCTTGATTTCTTGGTGGGTGGTGAGGGACTCGAACCCCCGGCATCTTCGGTGTAAACGAAGCGCTCTACCAACTGAGCTAACCACCCGCCGAACGGTCGCGGCTTAGCTCCAAGCGACGCGCCGCGCAAGCCCGTTGCCGCCGTCTCCGTGGTCCGTCCGTGCCGTCACGACGACACGGGGCGCGCCTGTCGCTTTCGGCCAGCGCGCCGCAAGAGCCATTCCGCCCCCAGCAGGTAGGGCACGAAGAAGGCGGCCACCTGCACCCTGTCGAACAGCCCGGTGAACCCGTCATTCGACGCGATCCCGCCGGTCGCCCCGTGCCAGATGACATAATGCATCCGGTAGATCCACGACCCCACCGCAAGGATCACCAGCCGCGTCGCCCATTCGAAGTGACGCCGGACCGCGCGCTGCCGCGCATGGTGCAGCGTGCAGGCCGCCGCCCAGATCATCGTGCCGCCATAGATCGCGAACCACAGGCTCATCCACCAGCCGCCCACCGTGCCCCGGGCGAGGATATAGGCCAGGCCG
>CAYTBD010000314.1:0-3539 GCA_964435755.1 uncultured Rhodobacterales bacterium | reverse complement strand
GCGCGGCGAACCCGCCGTCGGCGACGAGGATCGCGTCCTCGGGCAGCCCCGCGTTCAACGCGCCCATCAGCCGGCCCATGGAGACCGGAATCTCGTCGCTTTCGAGCCGGGCGCGCGCGGTTTCGCGCCACGCGGCCATGCGGCGGACGACCTCGTCGCCCCAGGCCCCGCGGCCTTCCGGTGCCGTGCGTCCCTCGAGCGCGTCTCCGAGGTCGCGGAGACCCTCGCGCGCGTCACCCCAGAGCGGCACGGTCGGCCGGTAGGTGCGCCCGATCTCCTCGGCGACGCAATCGAGATGGATGAGCGTCCTGCCTGGAGCCGGGACGGTGTAGCGCTTGGTCGCGATCTCGCCCAGCTTGCAGCCGACCACGAGAAGGCAGTCGCTCTCGGCGATCATGTCGTTCGCGATCCGGTCGTATCGCCCGAAGAGCCCCGCCGACAGCGGGCTCGTGCAGGCGATCGCGCCCTTTCCGCTCATGGTATGGGCGACGGGAATGCCATGAGCCTCGGCGAGGGCCTGAAGCTCGGCCTCCGCCTGCGAAAGGTGCACTCCGCCCCCCGCCAGGATCATCGGCCGCTCGGCCCCCGCCAGAAGCGCGGCCGCCTCGGCGAGGCTCGGGGCATCGGGGCGCGCGCGCAGCGCCGGCGCAGACTGATAGCGCGGGTCGGCGGTGAAGTCGTCGTCGCTGAACCCCTGCGTGCCGTGCGCGATGTCCTCGGGCACGATCAGCGCGACCGGACCGGGACGCCCGGTGGTGGCGACAGCGAAGGCTCGTCGGACGAGTTCGGGCACACGCGCCACGTTCTCGACCCGGATCAGCTCCTTGACGGCCGGGCGCAGGATCTCGGCCTGCCGGGCCTCCTGGGTCATGTTCTTCCATGCATGGTCGCGATGCGCGTCGCCCACGATGGCCACCAGCGGACTGCCGGCGTTCAATGCCTCCACGAGCCCGGTGACGAGGTTCGTCGCGCCCGGCCCGAGCGTCGCATCGACCAGCCCCACCCGGCCCGAGACCTTGGCGTAGGCGTCGGCGGCGAAGACACCGCAGCGTTCGTCGTTGATGAGGTTGTGATTGAGCCCGAGCCGGCGCGCCGCGTCGTAGAACGGCAGAAGCTGGAAGCCTCCCATGCCGAACACGGGCCCCGCGCCATGCGCCAGAAGCATCCGCGCCAACGCCTCGCCGCCTGTCATTTCGTTGCGCCCGTGATCGGTCATGCGTGCCTCGTTTCAGGTTATGCGGTAGCCCAGAACGCGCGGCAGCCAGAGCGCGAGTTCGGGGAAGAGGATGATCAGGCCCAGCGCCACCGCCATACCGAGCAGGAACCAGCCGACCCAGCGAAAGGTGCTTTCGAGCGGCACGCCGGCGATCTTGGCGGATACCATGAGGTTCACGGCCACCGGCGGGGTGAACTGCCCCATGGCCACGAGCATCGCCATCACCACGCCGAACCAGACGAAGGACCACTCGAAGGCCTGGACGATCGGTACGAGCAGCGGCACGGCGATGAGGTAGATCGAGATCCCGTCCAGAACCATTCCGGCCAGCAGCAGGAGGATCATCAGGAAGAGAAGGATCAGCCATTCGTTGTCGGTGATCGACAGGAGAGCCTCGGTGGTGGCGTCGAACGCGCCCATGGTCGAGCCGGCCCAGGCGAAAAGACCCGCAAGCGAGATGATCAGCATCACGACGCCCGAGATCTTCGCGCTTTCGGCCAGGACGTCGTAGATCTCGCGCAGGCCCATGGTGCGGTAGAGGACGACGCCGACGAAGAACCCGTAGAACACGGCGACGACCGCGGTCTCGGTCGGCGTGAAGAGGCCCGAGCGCAGGCCGCCGAGGATGATGACAGGGGCCATCAGGCCCGGGATGGCGCGCCGAAGGCTTGGCCAGAACGCGGGGCGCTCGGGGTCTTCGCCGAGGCCGAAGCCGTGCTTGCGGCTGAGCAGCAGCGCCGGGATCGCGATGGATAGTCCCACCAGCAGCCCCGGAACCAGCCCGGCGGCGAAGAGCGCGCGCAGGTCCATGCCCGGCACGATCACCGAATAGATGATCATGGCGACCGAGGGCGGAATGAGGATTGCGGTCGAGGCCGACGCGGCGACGACGCTCGCGGTGAACGGGCGCGGATAGCCCGCCTTGATCATCGAAGGCAGCATGACGGTGATGACCGCCGCGGCGTCGGCGGGTCCCGACCCCGACATGCCCCCCATGATCAGACAGACCAGAACCGCCACGAGCGCCAGACCGCCGCGGCGCGGTCCGATCAGGGACTGCGCGAACTCGACGAGCCGGGCGGCGACCCCCGAACGCTCGAAGACCATGCCGGTGAGGATGAAGAGCGGAATGGCGATCAGCGGATACTTGGCGACCGCAGCATAGGTGTTCGGTCCGATCATGCCGAGGGCGGTGAGGTCCAGCCCGACGAAGATACCGACCGCGCCCGCGAAGCCCAGAGCGACGGCGATCGGCGTGCCGATCAGCATGAGGGCCGCGAACGTGAGCAGAAGGACGACGTTGGGATCCACGGCTTCCGCTACCCGTTCCGGCGCGGCCGCAGGAGCGTCGCCCAAGCGCGCCCGAACACGCGCAGGATGATGGCGATCGACAGGAGCGGCAGCCAGATCGTGTAGAGCCAGACCGGGTTGCCCAATCCCGGCGATGTCTCGCCCCAGTACCACTCGTCGTAGGTCACCCGCCCGCCGTAGTAGATGATCATGGCGAACATCGCCGTCGTCACCGCCAGCGTGACGATCTCGGCGAACCAGCGCAGCCGGGCGGGAAACCGCTCGAGAAAGAAGGTGATGCGAATGTGTTCGTTCGTGGCGAACGCGGCCGAGGCGCCGACGAAAGTCATGAATACCAGAAGGAACACCGAGAACTCCTCGGTGAAGCCGAACGAGGCGTTGGTCGCGTAGCGCACGACCACGTTGCCGAGGGAGATCAGGCAGATCGCCGCGAGCGCCGCTGCGCCGAGGGCTTCCTCGATCTTCACGGGCACGCGGGTGTGCGCGTCGCCGGTGGCGGTCGGATCGGGTCCCTCGGTGGGGTCGTCGTCGTTGTCCGGGGTCATGGGGTCGTCCCGTCTCTGCAGTGGCCGGCCGCCGCGTCGGACGCGGCGGCCGGTCCGGTCACCGCCTCAGCGGTTCGCGATGGCCTCTTCCGCCATGCGGACGAGATCGGCGCCGATCGTCTCGGTCCACGCCTCGTAGACAGGGCGCGTGACGTCGACGAAGGCCTGCCGCTCCTCGTCGGTCAGCGACACGACGTTGACGCCGTGCCCGCGGATCTCCTCGACAAGGCCCTGGTCGCCCTCGGTGAGGCCCGCGCGGGCCACCTCGATGCCGTATGCCCCCGCGTCGAGCGCGGCCTGGCGCAGGATCTCCTGGTCCTCGGGGGTGAAGCTGTCCCACACCTCCTGGTTGACCGCGAAGATCAGCGGATCGGCCACGTAGTGCCAGAGGGTGACGTTGCTCTGGCCCAGTTCGTGCATGTTGAGCACCGAGTAGATGGTCAGCGGGTTCTCCTGCCCGTCGACCG
>CAYTBD010000313.1:0-3547 GCA_964435755.1 uncultured Rhodobacterales bacterium | reverse complement strand
GTCCATCTTCTCGCCGAGGCCCACGAACTTGATCGGCTTGCCGGTGACCGCCCGCATCGACAGCGCCGCGCCGCCGCGCCCGTCGCCGTCCATCCGGGTCAGCACGACCCCGGTGATGCCGATCTTGTCGTCGAACTCCTCCGCGACCTCGACGGCGACCTGCCCGGTCAGCCCGTCGACCACCAGGAGCGTCTCGCGCGGGTTCACCACGTCGCGCACCTCGGCGGCCTGCCGGATCAGCTCCTGATCGATGTGAAGCCGCCCCGCGGTGTCGAGCATGTAGACGTCGTAGCCGCCGAGCGTCGCCTGCTGCTTGGCGCGCTTCGCGATCTCGACCGGCGTCTGTCCCGGCACGATCGGCAGCGTGTCGACGCCGATCTGCTGGCCGAGAATGGCGAGCTGTTCCATCGCCGCCGGCCGATTGGTGTCGAGCGAGGCCATGAGCACCCGCTTGCCGTTCTTCTCGGTCAGCCGCCTGGCGAGCTTGCCGGTCGTCGTCGTCTTGCCGCCGCCCTGCAGGCCGACCATCAGGATCGGCGCGGGCGGGCTGTCGATCTTCAGGTCGCCGGGCTTGTCGTCATCTCCGGCAAGCACGTGGACCAGTTCGTCGTGCACGATCTTGACGACCTGCTGGCCCGGCGTGACCGATTTCGTCACCGCCTGGCCCGTCGCCTTCTCCTGCACCGCCTTCACGAAGTCCCGCGCCACGGGGAGCGAGACGTCGGCTTCCAGAAGCGCCACCCGCACCTCGCGGAGCGCGGTCTTGACATCGTCCTCCGACAGCGCGCCCTGCTTGGTCAGGCGGTCGAAGACGCCGGAGAGACGTTCGGAGAGACTTTCGAACATTCGCGGCTCCTTTCGCCGTTGATCCAAGTCCCATGTGGGATGGGACGCGCCTAACGCCAAATGCCCCCACGGGCGAAACTCGCTGGTGGGGGGCGATCCCCGACAAGGCCGGGGACCGGAAGCATGGCCACTTCCGGAACGGGGCGGATCTACGCTGCGGGGGTGTCGGAGTCAAGCGGACGGCCAAGCCACCCGTTGATCGTGCGCGCGACCTCCCGGCCCGACGGCCCCATGAGGAAGACCGACGTCACCGGGACCCGGGTGAGCCTGCGGTTCTCGGCGAGCACGAGGACGGCCCGGTGATAGTGACCGCGGTCCGGCAGGAACGGGATGCCCGTGGTGTTCGTCTCCCGCTCGGCGCGGACAAGCGTGCCGAGCGGCCTCTCCAGCCACCTGTGCCGGAACACGCTGCACTCGTGCAGCGCCAGTCGGCCCCGCCGCCGGTCGAGCACGATCATCAGGCGCCGGACCGCGACCATGAAGATCACGAGAAGCGGAAAATCGACCATGAAGACGGCGAGCAGCGTCGGCACCAGCCCCTCGACCTCCACGACCCGCATCAGCACGAACGGCCCCGCGGTCGCCAGCGCGATCAGAAGCGTCCCGATCGTCTTCGGGCAGTGTTCGACGACCAGAAGGTCTGGGCTTCGATGGGCGACATGCATCGTGGCACCCGGAACTGACCTGTCATAACGGCGCAGGCGGCTCCGTGTTCCCCCCATGGCGACGCCCTTGCTATGCTGGCCCCGCACGCGCAGGGCGCGGCGATGGGTCGGGCGGCAGGGGAGGAGCCTGCCCTTGCATTCCCGAACGAACGCCGGTTCAATGCGGGCTCTTCTGTTCCTCAGCGCACAAATCGAGATGTCCGTCGATACCTGGGACGAAATCAGAACCGCCTATCACGTCGCGCGCATGGGCACCGTCTCGGGCGCGGCCGAGGTGCTGGGCGTCCATCACGCGACGGTGATCCGGCATATCGACGCGCTCGAGGCCCGCCTCGGCGTCAAGCTCTTCCAGCGCCACGCCCGCGGCTACACGGCGACCGAGGCGGGGCTCGACCTCCTGCAGGTCGCGCAGGCCACCGACGATCAGTTCTCCCAGCTCGTCTCGCGCATCAAGGGCCGCGGCGATGAAGTCACGGGCGAGCTTGTCGTGACCTCGCTCAACATGATCGCGCCGCTCCTCGCGCCGGTCCTCGCGCGGTTCCAGCAGGCGCACGAGGGGCTGATCGTCCGCTTCGTGACCGGAGACCGCCTTCTGCGCCTCGAATACGGAGAGGCGCATGTCGCGATCCGCGCGGGCGCGCGCCCCGATCAGCCCGACAACGTCGTGCAACCGTTCCACAAACTCGCCATCGGACTGTACGCCTCGCGCGACTACCTCGCCCGGAAGGGCCGGCCGGAGAGCGATGAAGACCTCGCCGCGCACGCCTTCGTCGGCATGGATTCCGACACCTCGCGCGCCCCCTTCGCGGTCTGGATGCGGACCCACCTGCCCGACGCGGTCAACGTCTTCCGCTGCTCCGACAACGTCACGTCCCGCGAGGCCGTGGTCGCGGGGGCCGGGCTCGGCTTCGTCTCGACCTGCGAGGCGCAGCGCTTCCCCGACCTCGTCCAGATCATGCCCCCGCGCGACGAATGGTCGGCGCCGCTCTGGCTCGTGACCCATGTCGACCTCCACAGGACGACGAAGGTCGGCGCCTTCCTCAATGTCCTCAAGGACGAGGCGAAGTCCTGGTAGGCCGCCTCGCCGCGTTCACGCCCGAGCTTCAGGGACACCTGGCCATGCTCGCCTTCTCGGCGCTCGTGGCGGGCTCCTTCTCGCTGGGCTCGATGATCGCCAACGACATCGACCCGCTGGCGCTGACCGCTGTCCGCTTCGCGATCGCGAGCCTCCTCATCGGCGCCCTCGCCGCGCCCCGGCTGCGCCGGGCCCATGCCGGCGGCCCGTGGCGCTACCTCATCATGGGCGGCCTCCTCGCCACCTATTTCGTCCTGATGTTCGAGGGCCTGAAGACCGCCCCGCCGGTCTCCACCGCAGCCGTCTTCACGCTGACCCCGCTCATGGCGGGAGGCTTCGGCTGGCTGCTCCTCGGGCAGGTGACGACGCCGCGCATGGCCGGGGCGCTCGCCATCGGCGGCGCGGGCGCGCTCTGGGTGATCTTCCGCGCCGACCTGGGCGCGCTTCTCGCCTTCGACGTCGGCCGCGGGGAGGCGATCTACTTCGCGGGCTGCATCGCCCACGCGCTCTATGCGCCGATGGTGCCCTGGCTGAACCGCGGCGAGCCGACCGTGGTCTTCACCTTCGGCATGCTCGTGGCCGGCACGCTCTGCCTCTCGGTGGTCGGAGGCCCGGCGATCCTCGCCACCGACTGGCTCTCGCTGTCGCCCTTCGTCTGGGCCGTGATCCTCTACCTCGCGTTCGTGGCAAGTTCGGCCACCTTCCTGCTCCTGCAGTTCGCCTCGATGCGTCTCAAGTCGGCGAAGGTCATGGCCTACACCTATCTCACGCCCTCGTGGGTGATCCTGTGGGAAATCGCGCTCGGACGCGGCGCGCCGCCGGCGACGGTGCTCGTCGGTGTCGCGCTGACGGTCATCGCGCTCCTGGCTCTTCTCAAGTCCGACGCCTGACCATGGCCGGCATTGCGCCCGCCCGCCGCGCCTCCATCGAGCCGGAAATATCCCGGGGGAGTCGCGCCCCG
>CAYTBD010000312.1:0-3552 GCA_964435755.1 uncultured Rhodobacterales bacterium | reverse complement strand
CTCCGTCTGCCCCCATTTCCAGAACTACGGGTCCCCACCACCCCCCCAAGCCGCTAAAATCCGCGGCAAACCGCGCGTTGCCGTTCACGCCCCGGCAACCTCTCCGCCCTACCCCTTCGCCGGTGACGAGTGGACGGCGCCCCGGCGCCCGTAGGGTGCCCCGCCGGGCCGGCCGACGGGCCGCCGGGGATGCGCGGCGGGCCTTGTTTCGCGGGACTTGTGCCCTTCGCCGCCGCGGGCTAACCGGGGCCATGGCGAAGCTCTATTTCCACTACTCCACGATGAACGCGGGCAAGTCGACGCTGCTCTTGCAGGCGAGCTACAACTACCGCGAGCGGGGGATGGAGACCTACCTTCTCACCTACGCCTTCGACACCCGCGCGGGGGAGGCCGTGATCGGCTCCCGCATCGGCATCTCCGCGCCTGCCGACACCTTCCGCGAGGGCGAGGATCTTTTTGAAAAGATAAAGGAAAGGATGTCGGAGGACGAGATCGCCTGCGTCTTCCTCGACGAGGCGCAGTTCCTCGAGGACGCCCAGGTCTGGCAACTCGCCCGCGTCGTCGACGACCTCCACGTCCCTGTCATGTGCTACGGCCTGCGCGTCGATTTCCGGGGGCAGCTGTTTCCCGGCTCCGCCGCCCTGCTGGCGCTGGCCGACGAAATGCGCGAGGCGCGGACGATCTGCTTCTGCGGCAAGAAAGCGACCATGGTCGTCCGCAAGGACGAACGGGGCACCGTGCTGACCTCGGGAGAGCAGATCGCCATCGGCGGCAACGAACGCTACGTGCCCCTCTGCCGGAGACACTGGCGCGAGGCGGTGGGCGACAGGTGACCTCGCCCCGCCTCCAGATCGCCTCCCTCTTTCTCAGTTACGGCATGGCGGGGATCTTCTGGGGCGCCTTCGCCGCCTCGACCCCCGCCGTGCAGCTCCGCTCGGGCCTCGAGACCGGCGGCTTCGGGCTCGCCCTGGGCGCTATGACGCTGACGGCCTTCCCCGTGATGCAGGTCTTCGGCCGCGTGATCTCCCGC
The DNA here is from genome assembly GCA_964435755.1 of uncultured Rhodobacterales bacterium. Taxonomy (GTDB): domain Bacteria; phylum Pseudomonadota; class Alphaproteobacteria; order Rhodobacterales; family Rhodobacteraceae; genus DAINOF01. The sequence continues at coordinate 2,522 of CAYTBD010000312.1, read as the reverse complement.
ATCACGCCCGTCGCGATCCCTCTGGCCATGGCGGGCTTCACCGTCGGCTGCCTCACGCTGGCCGCCGCGCCGTCGCTCCCCGTCCTGCTGATCGCGCTCGGCATTCTCGGCGGCGCCTCGGGGGCGCTCGACATCGCGCTCAACATGCGCACAGCGCGGATCGAGGAGGACACCGGCGCGCGGCTCTTCAACCGCGTCCATGCCGTGTTCCCGCTCGCCATGCTGGTGGCCAGCGCCGCGACGGGATGGCTCCGCGCCGGCGGGGCGACGCTCGGCATGATCTTTCCGGCGGTCGCCCTGGGCTTCCTGCTGGTCGCGGCCGGGGAATACCGCGCCGGGGCGCATCAGCACCGTGCCGACGCCTCGGCCCCCAAGGGCAGGCTCCCGCTCGCCGGCGCGACGCTGCTCCTGGGTCTCGTCGCCGCCCTCGGCGCGTTCCAGGAGGCCGCGCCGCAGAACTGGGCGGCGATCTTCGTCGAAACGGTGCGCGGGGCGGGACCGGCCGTCGCGGGCCTCGCGCCGGCCGCCTTCACGCTGGGCCTCAGCCTCGGGCGCCTCGCCGCGCACGAGGTGGAGCACAAGCTCACGCCGATGGCGACGGTCCGCCTCGCCGCGCTGTTCTCGATCCCGACCTTCGCGGCCATAGCGCTTCCGCTTCCCTCCCTCGGCATCCTCGCGCTCTACCTCGTCGCGGGGATCGGCGTCGGCCCGATCGAACCTGCGGTCTTCCGCGCCGTCGCGCGCCGGAGCCACGACGCGTCCCGCGGCCGGATGCTCGCCAGCGTCACCTCGGTGGCCTATCTCGGCTATCTGCTGAGCCCGCCGGTCCTCGGCGTGATCGCGGAGCGCTTCGGCTGGGGCGCGCTCTGGGGCTTCGCGGGGCTCTGCGCGCTGGCGGTCGTCGGTCTGACCTTCGCGATCCGCAAGGTCTAGACCGGGTTCGGCACGGGCCTTCCGTCGAAGAAGGCGATCAGGTTCTCGACCGCCATCAGCCCCATCGCCTCGCGCACCTCGAGCGCCGCCGTCCCGAGATGCGGCAGCAGCGTCACGTTCTCCATGCGTTTCAGCGCATCCGGCACCTTCGGCTCGAACTCGTAGACGTCGAGACCCGCACCGGCGATCGTCCCCTCGCCCAGCGCGCGGATCAGCGCCGCCTCGTCCACCACGTCGCCGCGCGCGATGTTGACGAGAAAGCCCGTGGGCTTCATCGCCTCGAGCGCCCCGGCATCGATCAGATGCTTCGTCTCCGCCGTCGCGGGCACGGCGAGCACGACGATGTCCGCCGCGGCCATGACCTCGGTCAGCGTGTTCATCTGCACGGCCTCGACGCCCGGGTCGTCCACCTTCGAGCGGTTGTGGAAGACGACGTTCATTCCGAAGCCGCCCTGCGCCCGACGGGCGATGGCCTTGCCGATGCGGCCCATGCCGACGACGCCCAGCGTCTTGCCGGTGACGTGCATCCCGAGAAGCTGCGTCGGATGCCAGCCCTCCCATTTTCCGGCCCGGACCATGCGTTCACCCTCGCCGGCCCTTCGGCAGGTCATCAGGATCAGCGTCATCGCGATATCCGCCGTGGCGTCCGTGACCGCGCCGGGCGTGTTGGTGACCTCGACGCCCACGGCCCGCGCCGCCGGCACGTCGATGTGGTTGTAGCCCACCCCGAAGTTCGCGAGGATCTTCGTGCGCGGCGGCTCGTCGAACGCACCCTCGCGGAACCCGTCGCCCAGCGTCGGCAGGATCGCGTCGTAGACCCAGAGCGCCGCCCGCGCCTCGCCCACCGTCATCGGCTTGGTCTCGTTGCGGACCTCGACATCGAACCGCTCCCGCGCGGCGTCGAGCACCGTTTCCGGAAGATTGCGGGTGATGAGCAGCTTCGTCATTCAGTGCATCCTTTCGCCGGGGGCGACGTCCTTGTCCGGCCGGGCGAGCACGATGGCTCCCTCGGCATCCGCGAATCCGAGCACCAGAACCTCGGACCGGAACGGCCCGATCTGGCGCGGCGGAAAGTTCACCACCGCCATGACGAGCCGGCCGAGCAGGTCTTCCGGCGTGTAGTGAACCGTGATCTGGGCCGATGATTTCCGCTCCCCGATCTCGGGCCCGAAGTCGATCCAGAGCTTGAGCGCCGGCTTGCGCGCCTCGGGGAACGGCTCGGCCCGCACGACCCGGCCGGCGCGGATGTTCACCTTGAGGAACTCGTCGTACGCAAGGCTCATCGGCCGAGATCCCGGCTCCGTGCGGCCGCCGCGGCCACCGTCCGGCGCATGAGCTCGGTCAACCCCTCGCGCTCGTTCATGAGCACCTCGAGTCCCGCCTGCGTTGTCCCGTTCGGGCTCGTCACGTTTTTCCGCAGTTGCGCGGGGGTCTCGTCCGACGCCTCGGCCAGCGCCCCCGCGCCGGAAACCGTCGCCGTGGCGAGCCGCATGGCAAGCTCCGGCGGAAGCCCCTCGGCCGCACCCGCCGCCGCCAGCGCCTCGATCATGTGGAAGACATAGGCCGGACCGGATCCCGAGACCCCCGTC
>CAYTBD010000311.1:2006-3552 GCA_964435755.1 uncultured Rhodobacterales bacterium | reverse complement strand
GATCCGGGCATAGACCTCGACCGCCCTCTCGCGCCCGCCGAACTTCGTCTCGAGATAGGTGCGCCGGTCCATGCCGCCCTCGGGCATGTCGGGGTTGAGCTGGAACGGATGCCACTCGATCTCGAAGGGATGATCGGGGTGTTTCTCGAGCGCCCGGTCGAGGTTCGCCTTGCCGATGTAGCACCAGGGGCAGATCGGGTCGGACAGGATGTCGAGCTTAACCATTCTCGGCCTCGTGGCGGGTTCTGAGTTCGCGGCGCAGGAGCTTGCCGTTGGCTCCGCGCGGGAGCTCGGGGACACGCACGAAGACGCGGGGACATTTGTAGCGGGCAAGCCTTGCCGACATATGACGCGAAAGCGTCGCGGGGTCCAGTTCGGTTCCGGCGGTGTAGAAGGCGGCGATGACGGTCGCGTCGGACTTGACGGCGACTTCGGCGGCGGCGGCCTCGTGCACGTCGGGGTGTTCGGCGAGCGCGGCTTCGACCTCCAAGGGCGAGACGCGGAAGCCGCCGGCGTTCATCATGTCGTCGCTGCGCCCGTGGTAGACGAGCGCCCCGTCCGGCTCCATCTGCGCCGCGTCGCCGGTGAGAAACCACTCGCCGCGGTAGCGCGCGGCGGTCTCCTCGGGCTGGCCCAGATAGCCGAGCATCAGTCCCGGATCGCTCCGGTGGACGGCGAGGATGCCGGTCTCTCCCACCGGCACCGGCGCACCGGTCCCGCCCACCACCGCGAGCCTGCGCCCCGGCTGCGCGTATCCCAGCGTTCCGGGCGGGGCAGGGCGCGCGGGACTGCCCGAGACGAAGGTCGAACATTCCGACATGCCGAAGGCCTCGTGGACCGACGTGCCCGTCGCCGCCTCCCACCGCGCGCGGATCGCCTCGGGGAGCTTCTCGCCCGCCGACAGCCCGTGGCGCAGCTTCGGCATCGGCGATACCGGTTGCGCCAGCATCTGCCGGTAGATGCCGGGTGCGGCCGCGAAGATCGTCGCGTCGTGGCGCTTGAGGAGGAGCGGAAGCTGGGCCGGCGTGAAGCCGGGCTTCGGCACCAGCGCCGTCGCGCCCATGGCCCAGGGGTCGAGAAGCCCGGTCCCGAGGGTGTAGGTCCAGTTGAAGGCGCCGGCGTGGAGCACCCGGTCGTCCTTGCGCAGGCCGTACCAGCCCGCCCACATCATCCGGCGCGCCCAGACCGCGCGATGCGCATGGACGACGGCGCGGGGCACGCCCGAGGTGCCGGAGGTGTAGATGATGTAGGCGGGGCGGTCGGGGTCGCCCGCCACGGGGGCGGACGGCGGCAGGGCGCGCATGGCCTCCAGGGCGGCAATTCCGATCACCGGGGCGTCGTGGTCGGGCAACGCGGCCGCGTCGCCGCCGAGCACCGCGCCGGGCGCGACCTCTCCGGCGATGGCGGTGACCTCGCGCCGGGTGAGTTGCGTCGATGTGGGCACCGGCACGATCCCCGCCTGCTAAAGTGGATCGACGTTCACCTCGACTCCGCTGACGCAGCCGTTGCCGAGGCGGCGGCCTGGGCGCATGAGAGGCTGAGCGCA
>CAYTBD010000311.1:0-1996 GCA_964435755.1 uncultured Rhodobacterales bacterium | reverse complement strand
GATCCCCGCGGCGATGGCGCCGAGGAAGGCGATCGGGAACTCGACCGTGTTGCCGAGGCGGAGGAGCACGCGGTCGCCGTCCGAGAGCCCCGCCTGTCGCAGCCCCGTCGCCGTTCCCAGAACCGCCGCGGCGAGGCGCGCGTAGCTCCAGCGGTCCGCCCCGGAGAGACCGAGCACCGCCAGCGCGATCCTGTCGGGCTGCGCCCCCGCGTGTCCGAGCACGTAGTCCGCGAGGTTGAACGGGGCGGGGCAGGGCGGCGGCGGCCCGGTGTCGGCGAGGGAACGCATGACGCCTCGCTACGCCCGGGCCCTCGCCATTGCAAGACGGGGCCGCACCGCCCTATATCCCGCGCCATGGAACGGACACCCGAACCGAGCCTCATCCGTCTCGCGCGGGCGAGCGGCACGCCCGACGAGGTCGTGCCTCTCGACCTCGGCGCGCGCGTGCGCGGTCTCCGCAAGGCGCGCGGCTGGACGCTCGAACAGGCGGCGCAGCAGGCCGGGCTCGCCCGCTCGACGCTGTCGAAGATCGAGAACGGCCAGATGTCGCCCACCTACGACGCGCTGCGCAAGCTCGCCGACGGGCTCCGCATTCCGGTGCCGCAGCTTTTCACCGCGCCGCGCCGCGACAAGGTGAACGGACGGATGGCGGTGACGCGCTCGGGCGAGGGCCGGGCGCATCCCACGGCGACCTACGAGCACGAGTTGCTGGCCGGCGCGCTGTCGAAAAAGGCGATGCTGCCCTACCGCGCGCAGGTCCGCGCCCGCGACATGGCCGCGTTCGACGGCTGGGTGCGCCACGACGGCGAGGAATTCCTCTATGTCCTGACCGGCGTGATCCGGCTCTACACCGAATTCTACGAGCCGGTGGAGATGCGCCGGGGCGACAGCGCCTATTACGACGCGGCCATGGGACACAACGTGATCTCGGTGAGCGAGGAGGACGCCTCGATCCTCTGGGTCACCTCGATGCCCGACTAGAGGCGGAACCGCGCCGCCCTGAGCGCGAGCCAGTCGTCGATGGCGTCCCGCGCCTCATTCATGGTCAGTTCGTGCGACCGGGCGAGATGTTCGGCCAGCCGCCGCCTGTCTCCTCCGGTCTCGCGCAGCACCTCGGGGCTGGTCGCGGGCCAGCGTGCGGCCATGTCGGCGACCATCTCGTGCCAGCGGGCCTCCACCTCCGGCCCGGCGATCCTCTCTTCCGTCGCGGCATCCTGGGTCACTGGTTTCTCTCCTCTTCGCGGCCGACCTGCCGGTCGCAGCGCGGCGGCTACTTCGTCCGGCCGATGGGCGGCTCCGTCTTTGCCTCGTCGCCGATGCCTTCCTCCCGCGGGGCGGAAGTGTCGATCTCGTCGCCGAAGGCCTGGTCATCGGCGTAGACGTCCTCGCCCGGCGGAATGTGCGCCCGGCTCCGGCGGATGTTGAGATTGTCGAGATGGTCGTCCATCACCACGTCGGCCGGCATCGGTCCGGCGAGCCATTCGTCGATCGCTTCTTCCGCCTCGCGCGGCGTCACGCCTTCGAGCTGACCGAGATAGGCGTTGAACCGCGCCCTGTCTCCGTCGATTGCCGCCACCTCGTCGGGATCGGCCTCGGGCCACCGCGTCAGGATCGCTTCCTGAAACGCCGGCCAGTCGGCGGCCACCTCCTGCCACTTCATGTCGGTCTCCTTGGGTCATTTCGGGACCAATGACCAGGGACGGCCGATGTTCCGTGGGTCGGGCTCAGAAGGTGTTCTTGACCGTGTTGGCCGCGCCGGAGATGTCGCGCCCGATCCCGTCGACCGTGTTGCAGGCCGAAAGCGCCGCAAGAAGCGCGGCAATGATCGCGATGCGTTTCATTCGCTCACTCCTCGTACCACCAGACGTCCGGCTGGAAGCCGATCCAGTCGCCGTAGATCGGCAGGGTGTCGGGATACCTCAGCTCCTTCGCATGGGCAAGATAGCTGACCGGGTTGTGCCAGACGGGGATCACGTAGCGCACCGAGACCAGGACC
>CAYTBD010000310.1:0-3557 GCA_964435755.1 uncultured Rhodobacterales bacterium | reverse complement strand
AAGAGCCGCGCTGCAGCTTTCAACCGACGATGAAAGGCAGAGAGAGGCCGGTCATGTCGGTGTGGCCCCTGTGGGGAAGACGAAGCTCTCCCTCACCCAAGCGGCCGATATGCGCATGAAATATGCGCATGAACCGGTCATCCGAGGCTTTCACTTCACACGAGAACCGTCGCGATCTCGCTCATTCGAGCGCCATCTTCGCAAAGCTGTCATCGAATCCTGCTCATATGAGAACTGGGTGATATTGCCGGAGGCGAGTTGGTGGATCGGCGCGCGCTTATTCTGGAACTGGCGAGGCGCGACGGGCGCGTGAGCGTCGACGCCCTGTCCGAGGAGCTGCGGGTCTCTCCTCACACCATTCGGCGCGACATCAACCAGCTCTGCGAGGCGGCGAAGCTGCGTCGCCTGCACGGCGGGGCGGAGTTCATCGGCGACCGCATCAATCTTCCCTACGGACAGCGGGCCGTCCTGAACTATGAGGCCAAACGTTCGATGGCGGGGGCGGTTGCCGCGCTGGTCCCCGACGGTGCCACCATCTTCATTTCCATCGGAACGACGCTCACCCTCGTGGCAGAGGCATTGTCAGACCATGATGGCCTAACGATCATCACCAACAACATGCACGCGGCGTTGGCGCTCTCGTCAAACGCGAGCAACCGCATCGTCCTGCCTGGCGGCGAGCTTCGCCTGCCGGATCTTGACTTCATCGATGCAGAGGCGAGCCGGCTGTTCTCCAGATACCGCGCCGATTTCGCGATCTACGGCGTGGGCGGCATCGACCTCGACGGCAGTCTCCTCGATTTCAACGAGGACGAGGTGCGGGCCCGCGAGGAGATGCGCCGGAACGCACGCCGCTCCTTCCTGATCGCCGACCGGACCAAGTTTGGGCGACGTGCTGCGGCCGTCGGCGGCTGGCTGTCGGATGCCGACATGATCTTTGTCGATGCGCCGCCCGAGGCCGAGTATCGCGCACTCCTTGGGGAGTTGACCGGACGCGTGGTTGTCTCGGGCGGGGAGCGCGCAGCATGACGATCGACGCCGACGCTACCGTACAGCCGTTCGTCGAGTTCCGCGGCGTGACACGGCAATGGGGCGAACGGGGCGGCGTCGCGGACATTTCGCTTGCCGTGCGCCGTGGGTCCTTCGTCTCCGTCCTCGGGCCATCAGGTTGTGGAAAGTCGACGCTCCTGCGGCTGCTCGCCGGGCTGGAGCAGCCGCAGACTGGCGAGATCCGGATCGGCGGGCGAAACGTCACCCATGCGCCTGCCTCGGGACGTGGGCTGTCGATGGTGTTCCAGTCCTACGCCCTGTTCCCGCATCTTTGCGTTGCCGAGAACATCCAGTTCGGCCTCAAGGTGCGCCGCGTGCCCGCCGCCGACCGCGCGCGCCAACTGGCCGAGGTGGTCGAAATGGTCGGCCTCGCGGGCTTCGAGCGGCGCAAGCCCGCCGAGCTTTCGGGCGGGCAGCGCCAGCGCGTCGCACTGGCCCGCGCCGTCGTGTCGGGCCACCCGCTGTGCCTGATGGACGAGCCGTTGTCCAATCTCGACGCGAAACTCCGCCATTCGGTTCGCCGAGACATCAAGGCCCTGCAGCGGCGCCTTGGGCTGACCGTTGTGTACGTCACCCACGATCAATCCGAGGCGATGAGCCTGTCGGACAAGGTCATCCTGATGCGCGACGGCAAGATCGTGCAGTCGGGATCGCCTCAAGCGCTCTACGAGAAACCGTCGGATGTCTTCGCCGCAGAGTTCATCGGCGACCCACCCATGGCCGTCGTCGAGGCCGCTGCACTCGGGCTGCGGTCGGAGGGGCGGGTCGGCATCCGGGTGGAACAGATCCGCCCGGCAGGGCCCGGCGTTATGGCCGAGCTGAGGGCGACGATCTCGGAGATCGAGTTCCTCGGCGGGCATACGCGCCTGTTTCTCGACCATCCCAAGGCGCGCGGCCTCGGCCTGATCCTCGACGGCCCGGCGCGCTACGCGGTTGGCCAGTCGGTCGACCTCAACCTGCCATCCGAATGTCGGGTCCTTTTCGACGGGAAAGACTCCCGGATCGAAAAGGACCCTGCAGTATTGCGAGACGGGTGTCGCCAAACCGCCGCCTCGCGATAGCCGAAAGGCACCCTCACCCACCCCTCAGAAGCGAAGAGGATACCCCGATGCTCCGCACTACCACTGCAAGCCTGATGCTCGGCGCCACGGCGCTGGTTGTCAATCCGGCCTTGGCCCAGACCGAACTGACCATGTACTACCCTATCGCCGTTGGCGGCCCGCTGACCGAGGTGGTGGACGGGATCGTCGCAGACTTCGAGGCCGCGAATCCCGACGTCACGGTCAACGCGATCTACGCCGGCAACTACGACGATACCCGGATCCGCGCATTGTCGGCGCTGAACTCGGGCGACCCGGCGCAGCTGGCGGTCCTGTTCTCGATCGACGCCTATGACCTGATCGAGCAGGACCTGATCGTGCCCTTCGACGAGATCGTGGAAGGCGAAGAAGGCGAGGAATGGCTGAACAGCTTCTATCCCGCGCTCATGGCCAACGGGAACATCGAGGAACAGACCTGGGGCATCCCGTTCCAGCGCTCGACCATCGTTGCCTACTACAACAAGGACATGTTCCGCGAGGCCGGCCTCGACCCCGAGGCGCCGCCCACGACCTGGGACGAACTGGTGGAGATGGGCCAGGCGCTGACCACCGACGACCGCTGGGGCCTGATGATCCCGTCGACGGGTTATCCCTACTGGATGTTCCAGGCGCTGGCGATCCAGAACGGCATGGAACTGATGTCCGATGACGGCCTGACGACCTATTTCGATGATCCGACCGTGGTCAAAACGCTCGAATTCTGGCGCGACTTGTCCACCGAGCATGACATCATGCCCGAGGGCACGGTCGAGTGGGGCACGCTGCGCCAGGCCTTCCTCGAGGGGCAGGCCGCGATGATGTGGCACTCCACCGGCAACCTGACGGCGGTGCGCAACGACGCCACCTTCGACTTCGGTGTCGCAATGCTACCCGGCAACGCGCAGCCCGGTTCGCCGACCGGCGGCGGCAACTTCTACATTTTCGAACAGGCCACGGAAGAAGAGCGCGCGGCGGCGCTGCGCCTAATTCAGTTCATGACCGCCCCCGAGCAGGCCGCCCTCTGGTCGATCGAGACGGGTTACATGGGCGTGTCGCCCGCAGCCTACGAGACCGAGGCGCTGCAGGACTATGCAGCAGAGTTCCCGCCGGCGCTCGTGGCCCGCGATCAGCTCGAATACGCGGTGGCCGAGTTCTCGACCTTCGAGACGGCGCGCGTCCGTGAAGGTCTGAACAATGCGATCCAGGCCGCGCTCACCGGCACCCAGGAGCCTGCGGCTGCACTGGCGGAGGCGCAGGTGGCCGCCCAGCGTCTGCTGGCCGACTACCAGTAACCCGGAAACGGCGGGCGCCGGGACTTCCCCGGCGCCCGATCCCGGCCATGACCGCGACGACGACAGATCCCTTCCTTCTCTCCCGCCGACGGCGCGCCATCCACGGATGGCTGTTGCTGACGCCCGCTCTGGCGAT
>CAYTBD010000309.1:0-3573 GCA_964435755.1 uncultured Rhodobacterales bacterium | reverse complement strand
ACCAGGGCCAGCCCGGCTTTCCGGCCACCGTGCTTCCCGACTTCCTCGAGAAGATGGGCGTGCCACACCGGATCGAATACCGGGACACGTACTCCATCGTCGTCGAGAAAGTGCCGCAGGGCCGGACCTACTGCGCACTCTGCTCGCGGCTGCGGCGGGGGCACCTCTACCGGATCGCCCGGGAAGAGGGCTGTTCGGCGGTCGTTCTCGGGCACCACCGCGACGACATCCTCGAGACCTTCTTCATGAACCTCTTCCACGGCGGGCGTCTGGCAACGATGCCCCCCAAGCTGTTGAACGAAGAGGGAGATCTCTTTGTCTACCGGCCCCTCGCCCATGTGGCGGAGGCCGACTGCGAGCGGTTCGCGAATGCGATGGGCTACCCGATCATCCCCTGTGACCTCTGCGGGAGCCAGGAAGGTCTGCAGCGCTAGCAGGTCAAGGCGATCCTCGACGGCTGGGAGAGGAACGCGCCCGGTCGCCGGCAGGTCATGTTCCGCGCGCTCATGAACGCGCGCCCCTCCCATCTCCTCGACCCCAAGCTCTTCGACTTCGCGGGGCTTGCACGGCGGGAGCCGCCGGAAACCTAAAATCCTCAGGACTTTGCGGCCTGCAATTAACCCGGCGCGGGAGGCTTCGGCATAGCGTGCGCCCTGCCACTCCCGACACGCGACACACGCTCACCCGACATGACGCGCTTTTCCCGAACTCTGCACAGGATCAGGTCATACCTGAGGATGGCGCTTTGCGGTCCGCAGGCTCTCGCCTTCATGCCGGCGGTGAGCCTCGCGGCCTTCTGGCTCGGGGGCGAGCCGGTCCTCGTCGTCGCGGCCTTCCTCGTCCCCGCGCTCTTCGCAGCCGCGGGTCTCTTCGGCACGTCCGGGGCGGCGCGGACGCCGGGGCATGACGGCGTCACCGGACTTGCCCCCAGGGAACACGGCGAGGCGCACATCGACACCCTCCTCGCCTCCGCGGGCGGAGGGACCCCCGGTTTCGCCGTCATGGCCGTCGGCCTCGACGACTTCGCGGACATCGAAGAGCGGATGGGCACTCTGGCCCGCGACGAGATCCTCGCGCAGGTCGCGACCCGCCTCATGGCAGAGGTCCGCGACGCCGACCTCGTCATGCGACTGTCGGGGCCGGACTTCGGACTGATCCTGTCGCCGATGCGCCGCGCGGATCTCGAAACGCTCGTGCGGCTGTCCGCGCGCGTGCAGACCTGCCTCCGGGAGCCGCTGAGCATCGACGGCGCCCGGGTCTACGTGACCGTCTCCATCGGCTTCTGCGTGCCCGGCAAGGCATCCTCCAGGAGCGGGCGCGGCTTCCTCCGCTCCGCCGAACAGGCGCTCGGGGACGCGCGCGCGCACGGGCCCTGGTCGATCAGGGCCTATTCTTCCGCCATGCACGCACGGCACACGACCCGAACCGAACTCGCACGCGAGCTTGAGGCGGCGCTTCTGAACGGGCAGATCGCGCCGTGGTTCCAGCCGCAGATCCGCACCGACACGGGCGCCGTCAGCGGCATGGAGGCGCTCGCGCGCTGGTCCCACCCCGACCGCGGCCTGATCCCCCCGTCCGACTTCCTGCCCCTGATCGAGGACGCCGGCCTGTCGCAGCGTCTGGGCGAGCGGATCCTCCACGGCGCCCTCGCGGCCCTCCAGTCCTGGGACCGGGCGGGGCTCCACGTCCCGCGGGTCGGCGTCAACTTCGCGACCGGCGAACTTCGGAACCCGCAACTGGTGGAGAAGGTCCGCTGGGAACTCGACCGCTTCAATCTCGCCCCGGGGCGGCTGACGATCGAGGTTCTCGAGACCGTCATCGCCTCCACGGCCGACGACACCGTCGTGAGGAACCTGGTGAACCTGTCGAAGCTCGGATGCGGGACGGACCTCGACGACTTCGGCACCGGCCATGCGGCGATCGGCAACATCCGGCGGTTCTCGATCCAGCGGGTCAAGATCGACCGGTCCTTCGTGACCGGCGTCGACAGGGATCCCGACCAGCAGAACATGGTCTCGGCGATCCTTCTGATGGCCGGGCGGCTTGGCCTCGACACGCTTGCCGAAGGCGTCGAGACCGCTGCGGAACATGGCGCGCTGGCCCGCCTCGGCTGCCGCCACGTCCAGGGCTACGGGATCGCCCGCCCGATGCCCGAGGGGGCGCTCCTGCGCTGGCTGGAAGAGCGCGAGAAGCGCCTTCCCTCGCCCGAGCCGCCCACGCCGTCCCCGGGCCTGCCGGGAACGTTCACGGCCTCCGAAGATTCGGGGAAAACGCCTTGACGTTTGGCCGCGCGGCCTGTTGAACCGCCGGTGACCGAAATCGGATGGTATGGGCGGCAAATGGACGATCAGAACAGGAACCTGATCCTCGCGACAGCTCTGAGTTTTCTCGTCATTCTCGTGTGGTTCCTGCTCTTCCCGCCGCCGGAGGAGCCGGTCACCGCTCCCGAGACCCCGCAGACCCAGACCGCCCCGGAGCTGGCGCTGACGCCGCCCGTCGCAGGCGACCCCGCCGCCGTTCAACCCGATGCGGCCGAGGCCGCGCCGCAGCCCGAGGCCCGGCGGATCGGGATCGATACGCCCCGCCTCTCGGGAACGATCTCCCTGACCGGCGGACGCATCGACGATCTCGACCTCACGGGCTACCGGGAGACGATCGCGCCGGACGCCGAAACGGTGACCCTGCTGTCTCCCGTCGGGTCGCTCGACGCCTACTACGCCCTTTACGGTTGGGTTCCGGGGGGCGGTCTCACCTACGATCAGGTCCCGGGCGCGAACACGGAATGGCGCGTCGCTTCCGGCGATACGCTCGCCCCCGGATCCCCGTTGACGCTGGTCTGGGAAAACGACGCCGGGCTCACCTTCCGCCGCGAAATCAGCGTCGACGAGGACTACCTCTTCACGGTCACACAGACCGTCGAGAACGCGACAGGCGAATCCGTACGCCTCGCGCCCTACGGGATCGTCGCCCGCCATGGCGTTCCGGACGATCTCAAGGGCTTCTTCATTCTCCACGAGGGCATCATCCGGATGGCCGATGGCGAGTTGACGGAGCTCAGCTATGGCGATGTCGAGGATTTCGGCTTCGTCGAACGCGAGGGCGCCCGCGCGGAGGTGGAGGACGTCGCCGCGAACGGCTGGATCGGGATCACCGACCACTACTGGATGACGACGCTCATCCCGGAGCCCGGCCAACCCTTCACCGCCGTGTCGAAATACGTGGCGAACGCCGACATCTACCAGACCGAAGCGCGGCTGCCGCCGGTGACCGTCGCCCCGGGCGAGAGCGTCTCCCGGACGACTCATCTCTTCGCCGGCGCGAAGGAGTGGGAGACGATCCGCGAATACCAGAACGAGAACGGCGTGGAGCGCTTTCTCGATTCGATCGACTGGGGCTGGTTCTACTTCCTGACGAAGCCGATCTTCGCGGTGCTCCACTGGCTCAACGCGCTGATCGGCAACATGGGTTGGGCGATCATCGCGCTCACCCTCATCATCAAGGCCGTCCTCTTCCCGCTGGCCTACAAGTCCTACGTCTCGATGGCGAAGATGAAGGAACTTCAGCCCGAGATGG
>CAYTBD010000308.1:2289-3576 GCA_964435755.1 uncultured Rhodobacterales bacterium | reverse complement strand
CGACGCCGAGGGTGTCGCCGATGGTCTGGCGGAGGCCGTAGGCCTTCGGGATCTCGAAGTCGATCACGGTCGAGGGCCGGTAGCCGCCGATCTGGAAGGCCGTGACGACGAAGTCGGCGCCCGCGAGCGCGCGGCGGCGGTCGGTCGTGGCCTCGATGGTGGCGGGGGCTCCGGTGCTTTCGACGAGCTTGCGCGCGACGCGTTCGGAGTCGGCCAGCCGCTTGGGGTCGATGTCCATGAGCGCGACCGTGGCGTTCCGCAGCGCGTCGAAGTGCAGGCAGTCGCCCACGATGTTCTTCATGAAGATCGTGGAGCCCGCGCCGATGAAGGCGATCCTGGTCATTTGACGGCTCCGAGGGTGAGGCCGGCGATGAAGTGTTTCTGCATGAGGAAGAACATCAGGACCGGCGGGAGCGCGGCGACGAGGCTGCCCGCGCTCATGAGATGATAAGCGGCGCGATACTGCGCGTTGAAGGACGTGATGCCCGCCGTCACCGGCTGGCTGTCGGCGCCCTGTGTCAGAACGACGGCCCAGAAGTAATCGTTCCAGATGAAGGTGAAGATGAGGACCGAGAGCGCCGCGATGGCGGGCTTCATCAGGGGCAGGACGACGAACCAGAAGATTCGCCATTCGGCGACGCCCTCGACACGGGCGGCCTCGATCAGCTCGAACGGAAGCGCCCGGATGAAGTTGCGCATGAAGAGCGTGCAGAAGCCCGTCTGGAAGGCGATGTGGAAGAGGACGAGCCCGGTCTTGGTGTTGTAGAGGCCGAGATCCAGCGTCAGGTCGCGCACCGGAACCATCAGAATCTGGAACGGCACGAAGTTGCCGGCCACGAACATGAAGAAGAGCCAGAGGTTCGCCCGGAACCGGTAGATGCCGAGCGCGAAGCCCGTCATGCACGACAGCGCCACAGCGCCGATCACGGTCGGCACGGTGATCAGCACCGAGTTCAGGAGGTAGCGCGGCATGTCGCTTTCGAAGAAGACCTTGCCGTAGTTCTCAAGGCCCGAGAAGGTCGAGGGCCAGCCCCAGTAGTTGCCTGTCGTGAAGTCCACGTCGGGCTTGATCGAGAACACCGCCACGGCAACCAGCGGCGCGAGCCACAGGAGGAGCGCCAGCGGCAGGAGCGACTGGTAGGTGGCCTGCGCGGCGGCGGAGCGTTTCTGGATGGGCGTCGGGAACATCAGCCGGGCTCCCTTGGCGGAAGGGCGTCGCGCAGGGCCTTCTTCAGGCTGGCGCGGATCAGGTCGACGTCGGCGGCGAGTTCTTCAGCGCGGCGGTAG
>CAYTBD010000308.1:0-2279 GCA_964435755.1 uncultured Rhodobacterales bacterium | reverse complement strand
GAACATCGGCTCAGCCCCTCGGCGGCAGAGCGTCGCGCTCGGCCTTCTTGAGGCTGGCGCGGACGGTGTCGTAGGAGACGTGGAGGGGTGCCGGGCCTCATCGTCGTCCACCGCGTCGAACGGCAGTCGCACCCAGGAGCGGTGAAAGTAGGGGGCCCTCACGGCGGCCGTCGTGTCGATCAGCATCGCGGCGGTGTCGACATCGGGGCACTTGACGGAGACGCCGCTCATGTCGGTCTCGCCGCCAAAGCAGGCGAACATCTTGCCGCCGACCTTCCAGCTCACCAGTTCGGGCGGATGCGCGAGCGTGGCGCCCGGCAGTTCGGCGCAGATCGCATCCACCTCGGCTCGGGTCATGCTCATCGCCGCGCCTCCTGCTCGTCGCGCCACATCTGGAACAGGAAATAGGCGATGAAGACCAGCATGATGAGGAACAGCACCACGGCGATGGCCGCGCCGTAGCCCATGCGGAAGCCGTACTCGGAGAGCGCCTTCTCGAACATGTAGAAGCTCAGGACCCGGGTCGAGCCGAAGGGGCCGCCGTTCGTCATGATGGAGATCAGGTCGAAGGACCGCAGCGCCCCGATGATGGTGACGACGAAGGCTATGAAGGTGGCGGGCTTGAGTTGCGGGATGATGACGTACCAGAGCATCTTCCACCCCTTCGCGCCATCCAGCCGCGCGGCCTCGACCTGCTCGGGATCCACCGCGTTGAGACCCGTGAGATAGAGGATCATGCAATAGGCGATCTGCGGCCAGAGGCCGGCGACGATGATCCCGTAGGTCGCGAGCGTCGGATCCCCGAGCACGTTGATCGGCCCGAGCCCGACCCAGTCCAGCATGGTGTTCAGAAGCCCGAAGGTCGGGTCGTAGAACCATGTGAAGACGAGGCCGACCACGACCTGGCTGATGACGAACGGAAAGAAGAACAGCGACTTGTAGACCCGGATGCCCGTCACGGTCTGGTTGAGGAACAGCGCGATGAAGAGGCCGCCCGGAATCGCGAGGAGATAGAGCAGGAGCCACTTGAGGTTGTTCCAGAGCGACACCTCGAAGGCCCGGTCTTCCATCAGCTCGGCATAGTTCTGCAGACCGATGTACTCCGCCTCGCCCAGCCCGTCCCAGCGGTAGACCGATATCTGGAACGACTGGAAGATCGGGAAGATCACGTAGAACAGGAAGAAGAGGACGCCGGGCGCGAGGAAGAGCCACGGCGTGACCGCGATCTGGTTGCGATGATACCAGCCGCGGGCAGGACCGCGGTCGGCATGGGTGTCAGGCACTGTCGCGACGGTCATGGAGGCCTCGTCTCGTCAGGATCGCGCCGGGCGCACGGGAAAGCCGGCGGCTTGCCGATGCGGCCGGAAAAGCGCGGCGGGGACAGATGCCCCCGCCGCGAGCGGCTCAATAGATGCGCTGGCGCGCAGCTTCGAGACGCTGGAGGATGTCGTCGAGGTTGTCGGGGAACACCATGAACTCCTGGAACCCCTGCATCGCCTCGGAGGCCATCTCGGCCGGCGCGTCGCGGTCGAAGAACTGCGCGACGCCGCCCGGGCTGTTCGAGGACAGCATCACGAAGCCTTCCTGCAGGAACTCGTCGTCGGCGACCGACGATTGCGCGTTCACCGGAAGCTGGCCGAGGTTGTCGGGCCCGTTGATCACGGTCTGGTTGTCGGCCGAGACCACGAAGCGCAGGAACTCGCGCGCGGCTTCCTTGTTGGACGCGCCCGATGCGATGTGAAACGTGTCGGTCGGCGCGTCCTCGGCAAGTTCGACCTCCGGATTGATCGCCGGGAACTGGTAGAAGCCGAGCTGATCGTCGCTGAGGCCCGCTTCACGAAGCGGCGCGACGGCGAAGTTGCCCATCAGGTAGGCCGCGGCGTCGCCGTTGACCATGAACGGCAGCGCCTCCTGCCAACTGTAGGTCTGGTGGTTGTCGATGAAGCCGCCCATGTCGATGAGCTCGCGCCAGTTGGCGAAGGTCTGACGCACGCGGTCATCCGTCCACGGCACCTCTCCCTGGGTCAGCGCCATGTGGAAATCGAAGCCGTTCGTCCGCATGTTGAGGTAGTCGAACCAGCCGCCGGCGGTCCACAGGAACTTGGTGCCGATGGTGTAGCAGGCGCGGCCCGAGTCGACGATCTTCTGGCAGTTCGCGAGTTCCTGCTCCCAGGTCTGCGGCTCTTCGAGATCAAGCTCCTCAAAGATGTCCTCGCGGTAGTACACGCCCCACTGGTAGTAGGTGTAGGGCACGCCCCACTGCTTGCCGTCGATCGTCA
>CAYTBD010000307.1:0-3615 GCA_964435755.1 uncultured Rhodobacterales bacterium | reverse complement strand
GGCGCCCGATTTCTGACATGCGGGCTGGCGACCGCGCTACTGGATGCACCACCCGCCGTCGATGTGAAGCATCTGGCCCGTCATGTAGTCGCTGTCGGGGCTGGCGAGGAATGCGGCCGTTCCCTTGATGTCGTCGGGATAGGAGACCCGCTTGATCTGCAGTTCGTTGTTCACGATGTCCTCGTATGCCTGCCCCTCGCGCTCCTTGAAGCCGATCTCGATCAGGTCCTTGTCGAGTTGCTCCCAAAGCGGCGTGACGACGACGCCGGGGGCATAGCCGTTGACGGTGATGTTGTGTTCGGAGAGCGCGACCGCGCCGCAATGTGTGAGCGCGAGGCAGCCGTATTTCGAGGTACAGTAGACCGTGACGTCGAGCAGCGGCTTGCGCGAGGCGATGGAGCCCACGTTGATGATCTTGTAGGGATACGTCTGCTTGCCCTGCGCGATCATCTGCCGGGCCGTCTCCTGCATGCCGAGCCACATGCCCTTGGTGTTGACGTCCATGATGAGGTCCCAGTTGTCCTCGTCGATATCCATGAAGAACCGGGGCTTGTTGAGGCCCGCGTTGAAGACGCCGACATTGATCATCCCGAAGGCATCCACCGTCGCGGCCACGGCTGCGGCATTGTCCTCGCGCTTGGTGACGTCCATCCGGATCGCGATCGCCTTGCCGTTGCCGCGCGCGTTGATCCTGTCGGCGACCGTCCGTGCCTCGTCCTCGTCGATGTCGCCGAGACAGACGTTCGCGCCCTGCTCGGCGAAATGCTCGGCGTTGCAGGCGCCCATGCCGCGGGCCGCCCCCGTTATCAGAATGTTCTTCCCTTCCAGGCGGTTGGGGTCCATGTGATCCTCCCTACGTCACTGATTTTTCGAGTTCTTCTTCCGCGCGGGCTTGTGCCCGCGACAGGGCATCTTCCGGAGAGACCACCCCGCGCAGCATGTCGTGCAGCTCGTGACCGCAGATCTGGATGATGTCGGAGATCTGCGGAATGGGCGGACGCGGCCAGAACTGGAGTTCGTCGCGCCACGACATCTGGTCGACAAGTTCGAAGATCGGCGACAGCCGCCTCACCTCGGGATCGGCGCCGACGGAGTAGCGCGGCGCGGTGCGGCTGCCGTTCTGGGCGTAGAGCTTCTGGGCCTCCGGAGATGTGAAAGCCACCAGCGCTTCCACGGTGTCCTGAACCCGCTCGTCCCCGAGGTTCGCGGGAATGCACAGGACGTATCCGCCCACCGGCGCGACCGGCACACCTTCGGGACCATGGGGGTGCGGCACATAGCCGGTGTTGCCGTGCGCCTCGCAGCTTTCGTCGAGTTCGAAGTAGGGGGCGAGAAGGGTGTAGCCGTAGGCCATCGCCACCTTGCCGGATGCAAAGGGACGCACCCGTTCGTACCAGGACATCGAGAGGATGTCCGGCGGAGAGTAATCCATCAGTGCCATGAGATACTCCGCGGCCTCGAGCGCTCTCGGCGTGTCGATCGTCGGCCGGAGGTCGGCGGTCTCGAGATGGCTTGCGTCGAACCCACCGGCGATGCGCGGCAGGTCGACGATCGGCTGCCCGAAGTCGGCACAGGTCATGATGAAGGTGTGGCCGAGCGCCGTCCCGCGCGCGGCATTCCATGCGACGCCGTAGCGCCCCCGCCGGGGGTCGTGAAGCCGGCGTGCCGCCGCAAGCACGTCTGCGGTGGTGGCGGGCGCCTCGAGGCCCTCTTTCGCGAACCAGTCGCGCCGGTAGAACATGAGCTCGGGCGTCGTCTGGCTCGGCACGCCATAGGGCACGTCATTCCAGTGTGCCGCCCGCCAGCCGGCGGTGTGGAAGTCGCTCGGATCGAGCCTCTCGATCTCCATGACGTCGCTGAGCGGCCGCACCACTCCCTTCTTCACGAACTCGCCGATCCAGGGGAGGTCGACCGCGATCAGGTCGTAGAGGCTTCTCGACCGGGTGGCGTTGCGGAGCGCCTCCTCTCGCAGCCGGTCGATGGAGAACGCCCTTTGCTTGATGTTGGTGCCGACGATCTGCTCGAACTGACGCTTGAGGTTTTCCATCACCATGAAGGTGGGGTCGCCATGCACGAGAATGCGCAGTCCGCCCCCGAGTCTGAGAGGTTGCGGCAGGGCCGATGGCGGCGCGATCAGCGCCCGGCCCGGCTGATAGGATCCGCCGAAGTAGTAGTCCGCGGTCCTCCTTGTCGCCGCGTCGCCGAAATTCTCGGTGGCGAGACGTTCGATGCGATCGGCGAGCTGGCTCCAGGTCTCGAGGAGGCCGGCGCTGGGATGCAGCGAGAAGCTCTTGCCGGTCTTGGTCCGGGGGCGCTGCTCGACGAGACCGGCCTCCTGGATGTGGCCGAGTTTCCGCATCGCCGTCGCGTAGGGGGCCCCGGACGCGGCAACCATCGACGAGGCCGATACGAGGCGCCCCTCGATATGGCTGCGGAGCAGATGCAGCACCATGTTGAGATAGGGGTTCGGCGCGTTCGGCTCGACCGAGTTGTCGAGTTCGACGCAGAGCTCCTCCAGAAACCCGATCACGCGCGCCAGTTCGACGATGTTCGACAGGCCGACGGTCTGCTCGGGCGCAGCCCTTGCACTTTCGTCAAAATGGATGTGTCTTGCAGACTGCGTGTTCATCGGGGTGCGTCGCTGCGATGCCGTGTTCTGTTTGATCTTGTCGCGCATGAGGTCACTCCGAACTTGTTCAGATTGGATCTGGCGCCGGTATGCCAGAATCATCCAGAATGGATACAGAAATATCCGAAACGGACAGAAATCCATGGCCCGCCGGGCCGGCTGAAGGGGGATCAGTAGTCGGAGTTGCCCCGGACCGATTCCTCGGATCAGAGCGGCAACCCGGAACAACCGGATCAAGGGAGGTTATCACCATGAGAGTATCGGCTACAGTCGCATTGGCGTGCACCACGGCACTCGTCGGCACCGCCGCCGCGGCACAGACCAAGACCATCGGGATCACGCAGAACAACGTCGGCGTGGACAGCTACCAGACAACGTACGAGAAGGCGTTCATCGCGGCGGCCGAAGCCAACCCGGACGTCGAGGTCGTCGTTCTCGACGCCGGTGGCGACGTCGCGCGGCAGATCGCGCAGATGGAAGACCTGATCCAGCAGGAAGTCGACGCCATCATCATCTGGCCGACGAACGGCGAGGCAGTGATTCCGGCGGTTCGGAAGGCGGATCAGGCGGACATCCCGGTGATCGTCACGAATTCGAACATCGCCGAGCAGGGCTTCGACTTCGTCGCCTCCTTCTCGGGCCCCGACAACATCACGCAGGGTCGGCGGTCCGCGGAGATCATGTGCGACCGCTTCAAGGAAATGGGAATCGAGGACGAGGCGCGGATCGTGCAGATCTCCGGCCAGCCAGGCTACACGACCGCGATCGAGCGGGCGCAGGGCTTCGAAGAGCGCCTGCCGGACGTCTGCCCCAACGTCGATCTGGTTGAGACGCAGCCGGGTGACTGGAACCGGGAGAAGTCGCAGCAGGTGATGGAGGCGTTCCTCGTCAAGTACGACGACATCGACGGCGTCTATTCCGGCGACGACAACATGGGCGTCGGCGCGCTGAACGCCGCCCGTGCCGCCGGCCGTGAAGGGATCATC
>CAYTBD010000306.1:0-3620 GCA_964435755.1 uncultured Rhodobacterales bacterium | reverse complement strand
CTGGACAAGGCGTCCTAGAAGACCCCTGCCGCGATCATCGCGAGCCCGCCGACGAAGGCGTATCCCAGCACGATGTAGGCTCCGTCCTTCGTCATCAGTCCGAAGGCGAAGAGCGACACCGCGAAGGCGCCGATCGTCGTGACGAAGGGCAGAAGTTCCAGCAGCGGCCATGTCGCGGCTATCACCAGCACGGTCAGAAGCGGGATGACCGCCAGCGGCCCGGAGGTCAGGAGTGTCAGCCGGCTGTAGGTGTTCCGGTCGATGAACGCCGCCGGCCTGTCGAACCACGCCAGCGCCCGGTGCATCCGCTCCGACTTCACCCGACGCCGCATGATGAAGCCCGGCAGCCAGAGGTGATCGCGCCCGATGATCCATTGCGACACGATCAGGATGACGATCAGCGCTCCGATCGTCGGCGTCCCCGGGATCCCCGAGACCGGCGAGACCAGAACCAGCGCCGGCACCAGCAGCGCCGTGGCGAAGGAGCGGTCGCCGATCTCGACGAGCACGTCCTCCACCGACAGCGAGTCGTTCCGCGCCGCCTTCCGGATCGCGGAGAGGACACCGCTGAGGGACGTGTTATCCGAGGACACCATGGAGACTTCGCCGTGCATGCGATGCAGTATACGGCAGAGGACCGGCGAGGGGTGACAGTGGCGTGAACCTATCGGCGGAAATCGGCTTCATCCTCCAGTATCGCCTGCAGCCCCTGCCTGTAGCTCGGATAGCGAAGGTCGACCCCGAGATCGCGCTTGATCCTCGCGTTCCGCACCCGCTTGGACTCCGCATAGAAGCTCCGCGCCATCGGCGAGAGCTCGGCGTCCTCGAACGCGACCTCCGGCGGCGGCGGCAGGTCTAGCAGTTCGGCCGCATGGCTCAGCACATCCTGCGGCGGCGCGGGATCGTCGTCGCAGACGTTGTAGGCCGCACCCGGATCGGGATGCCGGATCGAGGCGAGGATCACCTCCGCGATGTCGTCGACGTGGATGCGGCTGAACACCTGACCCGGCTTCACGATTCGCCGCGCGGTGCCGTTCCTGATCCTTTCGAAAGGCCCGCGTCCGGGGCCGTAGATTCCCGCCAGCCGGAAGATGTGCAGCGGCAGACCGGACCGCGCCGCCAGATCGCGCCACGCGGCCTCCGCGGCGACCCGCATCTCTCCGCGGCGCGTCGTGGGCGCAAGCGGCGTGTCCTCGTCGACCCATCCCCCGGCATGGTCGCCGTAGACCCCTGTCGTCGACAGATATCCCGCCCATCGGATGCCCGACGCCGCCCGGGCGATCCGGTCGCCCAGCGCGAGAAGCACGGGATCGCCCTCCTCCGTGGGAGAGATCGAACTCAGCAGATGCGTCGCCCGGTCAAGCGCCGGCCCGGCGTCCTCGCCCGGCCAGATCAGCGGCTCGACCCCTTCGGCGCGCAGCCGGTCGGCCTTGTCGGGCGACCGCGTCGTGCCGATGACAGTCCAGCCGAGAGGCAGAAGCCGCCTGGCCAGTGCGCTGGCGCTGTAGCCGTGCCCTAAGGAGAGAAGCGTGTTCGTCATGAAATTCCGTCGCGTCGCTTGGCATTAGGTAGGACGCGCCAGCGCTCTCCGCAATCAGGCGCGTCGGCGCGACCGCTCCAGCAGGGCCAGAAGGCGGCGCTCCTCCAGCCGCAACCCCGTCACCTCCGGCCCCTCCCGCGGGTAATCTTCAGGTGCGGAGGCCAGCGCGACGACCGCTGGATGGATGTAGCTGTTCCGGGCGATCGCCGGCGTGTTGGCGAGCCGCGCCGACGCCGCCTCGGCCATCGCCTTGATCGTCGGACGCCCGTCCGGATCGGCGGCCGCCAGCGCCGCCACCGAGCCGTTCCATGTCCGGAAGGTCTTGGCCGTGAACCGCTCCTCCCCCGTCACGCGGGCGAGGTAGGCGTTCACGTCCCCCGCCGTCACCTCGCGCGGGGTTCCCTGCGCGTCGAGCCACGTCACCAGCGTCGCGCCCGGCAGGTCGTCCAGCTCATGCAGGGTCTTCTGAAGCCGCGCGTCCTTTACGCGCCGCCGCACCCGGCGTCCGCCCTTGCCCGGATAAATCAGTTCTATCCCGTCATCGGCCAGTCTCAGGTGCGTCTCCTTCAGCGTCGTCGCGCCGTAGGTGCCGTTCTCCTCGGCATAGTCCGGGCTTCCGACCCGCATCGACAGACGGTCGATCATGCCGAGAACCGCCGCCACGGCATAGTCGCGCGCGCCCGGCTCCCCGCGCAGGTCCTTCGCGATCCGCCGCCGGATGCGCGGCAGCATCCGGCCGAAGTCGGCGAGATCCTCGTACTTGAGCTGCGCCCGGAATTCGGTCCAGCGCGGGTGATACCGGTACTGTTTTCGCCGCCGCGCGTCGCGTCCGGTTGCCTGCAGATGACCTTCGGGCAAGGGACAGATCCAGACATCCTCGTAGGCGGGCGGCACGGCGAGCGCGGCGATCCGCGCCCGTTCGTCCGGATCGCGGATCAGCTCTCCTTCCGGCGAGACATAGGCGAACCCCCTCCCTGCACGCCGCCGCGAGATCCCCGGCAGGGAATCGGGATAATAGACCAGATCGGGCAGCGGGTCGGGACGGTCGGCGGTCATCGACAGCGAACCGGCGGGGGCGCCCGGGGTTCCCGGCGACGCGGTGACGCGCTTGCGGTCCCCCTCCGCGTCATGACATCGTGCGATATGGAAACTGCGCCCGTCAAACCATGGTCCGACGCCATGCCGCGCCTCGTTGCGGTGGCCGCCGGACGCGAACCCGCCGACCTCGTGATCCGGGGCGGCCGCGTCGTCAACGTCCAGACCCGCGAGGTTCTCGACGGCTGGGAAGTCGCCATCGCCGAGGGCCGCTTCGCCTACGTCGGCCCCGACGCGGCGCATTGCATCGGCCCGGATACCGAAGTGATCGACGCCCAGGGGCAAGTCCTGATCCCCGGCCTTTGCGACGGGCACATGCACATCGAGAGCGGCATGCTGACCCCCGCCGAATTCGCCCGCGCCGTCATCCCCCACGGCACGACGACGATGTTCACCGATCCCCACGAGATCGCCAACGTGCTCGGCCTGCGCGGCGTCCGCATGATGCATGACGAGGCGCTGATGCAGCCCGTCAGCATCTTCACCCAGATGCCGTCCTGCGCGCCCTCCGCGCCGGGCCTCGAGACCACGGGCTTCGAGATCACGCCCGACGACGTGGCCGAGGCGATGGCCTGGCCCGGCATCGTCGGCCTCGGCGAGATGATGAATTTCCCCGGCGTCGTCCACGGCGATCCGAAGATGCTGGCCGAGATGGCCGCGACGATGCGCGCGGGCAGGACGGTGGGCGGGCACTACGCCTCGCCCGACCTCGGGCCGGCGTTCCACGCCTATGCCGCCGGCGGCGCCGCCGACGATCACGAGGGCACGCAGGAATCCGACGCCATCGCCCGCGTCCGGCAGGGCATGCGCGCGATGCTGCGGCTCGGCTCGGCCTGGTACGACGTCGAGGCGCAGATCACCGCGATCACCGAAAAGGGGCTCGACCCGCGCAACTTCAGCATCATAGCACTAACTCCCAGTATCCCCCCTGAAAGAATTAATATTAAAAAATATACTATATAGGATTTCCAGCAGTGGCATTAAT
>CAYTBD010000305.1:0-3626 GCA_964435755.1 uncultured Rhodobacterales bacterium | reverse complement strand
AGTGGGTCTGGACCACCTTCAACGAGCACCAGTGGGACCTGAACTGGGCGAACCCGTGGGTCTTTCTCGAGATGGCGGAGATCATGCTCTACCTGTCGAACCGGGGGATCGACGTCCTGCGCTTCGACGCGGTGGCCTTCATGTGGAAACGGATGGGCACGAAGTGCCAGTCCGAGCCCGAGGTCCACATGATCCTGCAGGCGCTCCGGGCCGCGAACCGGATCGCGGCGCCCGCCGTCATCCATCTCGAGGAGGCGATCGTCGGGCCGCAGGAAATGATCCCCTACCTCGGGAAGGGCGAGCACGCCGGCAAGGAGGGTAACCTCGCCTACCACAACTCGCTGATGGTGCAGTTCTGGTCGTCGCTCGCCGCGCGGGATACGCGCCTGATGGCGCATGTGCTGCGGACCCATTTCCCGCCGTCGCTCCCGAACGCGACCTACGCGACCTACCTGCGCTGCCACGACGATATCGGCTGGGCGGTTACGGACGAGGATGCCGCGGCGGTGGGGCTTTCCGGGCGCGCCCACCGGGCGTTCCTGTCGGACTTCTACGAAGGCGTGTTTCCCGGCTCGTTCTCGCGCGGGGCGTTGTTCCAGTACAATCCCGAGACCGGCGACAAGCGGATCAGCGGGACCTGCGCTTCGCTTGCCGGGCTCGAGAAGGCCTGCGCGGAGGGGGATCAGGCGGGCATCGACCGGGCGATCGACCGGATCCTCATGGGCCACGCGCTGATCGCGAGCTTCGGCGGCATCCCGCTGATCTACATGGGCGACGAGATCGCGCTCCTGAACGACTACGCCTACGTCCAGACGCCCGAGCATGCCCATGACAGTCGCTGGATCCACCGCCCCCGGATGGATTGGGAGGCGGTGGCCGCGCTCGGCGCGGGCGGGACACCGGCGGCGCGGGTCCATGCGGGAGTGACGCGCATCCTCGCCCGGCGGGCGGCGGTGCCGGTCTTTCACGGGGGGTATCCGACGGTCATCGTCGATCCGGGCGACGCGCGGGTCTTCGCCTTCGCCCGGCAGGCGCCGATGGGGACGATGCTGTGCCTGTTCAACTTCTCCGAGGAGGCGGCCCGGGTTCCGGCCGGATGGTGCCGGGCGGAAGGGGTGGCGGATTTCTTCGACGAGCTGTCGGATCGGCCTGTCCGGACGGAGTCCGATCACGTCGCGCTGCCGCCTTACGCGCGGGTGTGGCTTCGCTAGGTGTCCGCGGACGGGCGGAG
Organism: uncultured Rhodobacterales bacterium; assembly: GCA_964435755.1. Classification (GTDB taxonomy): domain Bacteria; phylum Pseudomonadota; class Alphaproteobacteria; order Rhodobacterales; family Rhodobacteraceae; genus DAINOF01. Next base: position 2,395 of record CAYTBD010000305.1, on the reverse strand, counting down.
CCGACCGCCGATTGACGATAGTCAAGCAACGGGCCGCCGTCTGGCTATGATCGAGGGCGCGTGGGCCGGTGGTATGGCCCAATCCGGTAGAGAGGAAGATCATGTTCAAAAGCATTGCACTCACCACTCTGGCCATCGCGGCCGTCTCGACGTCGGCCCTCGCGCAGGACGCGGGGGAGCATGAATACATGAATTCCTGTGCGAGTTGCCATGGCGCGTCCGGCACAGGCGACGGTCCGCTCGCCGACCTCATGACCGTTGATCTCCCCGATCTCACACAGCTTTCTGCCCAGAACGACGGCGAGTTCCCGATGCTCGACGTCATCATGACCATCGACGGCCGGTCGGGCATTCGTGGCCACGGGTTTCCGATGCCGGTGTGGGGCGACCGCTTCAAGGTCGAAGCCTCGGAGGCGGGGAACTACGCGGCGGAAATCGAGACGCGCGGCCGCGTGCTATCACTCGCGCTCTATCTGCAGTCGCTTCAGGAGTAAGGCGACGGGACAGAGACGCGGCTCCCAATCGTCCCGGCCGTTCCGATGCGCGAGGGTGGGGCGGGCGTGAACGGCTGGAGCCTACACCCCGAGCCGGTCCCGGAGCGAATACCAGGACATCGCGAGGGACAGGAGCGGCGCGCGCAGGCTGGCCCCGCCGGGGAACGGCGGGATCGGCAGATCGGAGAGGACGTCGAATCGTTCGGACTGGCCGGCGATCGCCTCCGCCGTCACGCGGCCCGCGAAACCCGAAAGCGCGACGCCGTGGCCGGAGAAGCCCGAGGCGCTCAGGACGTTCGGCGCGACGCGGGTGACGAGCGGCAGGCGGGTCATCGTGATGCCGAGCGTGCCGCCCCAGACGTGGTCGATGCGCACGCCACGGAGTTGCGGAAACAGACTCTCCATACGCTTGCGGAGCGCGGTGGTGATGTCGGTCGGAAAGCCGAGCGTGTAGCTCTCGCGGCCGCCGAAAAGGAAGCGTCTGTCCTCGCTCATCCGGTAGTAGTTCACGACGAACTTGGAATCGGCCACGGCGATGTCACGGGTCAGGACCTCCGCCGCGCGGTCTCCCAGCGGTTCGGTGGCGGCGATGAAGCTGTTGATCGGCATGACGCGGGCGGAAACCTTCCGCTCGATCACCGGCAGGTAGCCGTTGCCGGCGAGGATCGCGTGCCGCGCGCGGACGGTGCCACGCGGCGTGTGGAAGGTGACGGTCGCGCCATGCGAGATGCCGGTGACCTCGGTGTTCTCGTAGATCGTCGCGCCGGCGTCCTCGGCCGCGCGGGCGAGGCCGAGGCCATAGCGCAGCGGATGGATGTGGCCCGCGCCCATGTCGAGGACGCCGCCCTTGTAGAGCGGCGTGCGGACGATGTCGCGGAGGGCGTCGCCCGACAGGACCTCGGCCTGGTCGTAGCCGTAGTGGGTGGCGAGATGGTCGACCGCGTCCTGCGCCGCGCGCGCGTCGGCGTCGGTGTATTCGCCGTGGGCGACGCCCGGCGTGTAGCGGGCCTCTGGTGCGTGGTCCGCGGCGAGATCGCGGAGCTGCGCCTTGGCGGCCTCGGCCATGTCCCAGAGCGCGCGGGCGCGGTTGTGGCCGACCCTGGCTTCCAGCCAGCGCTGGTCCTTGTTGAACCCGCTGCCGACCTGCCCGCCGTTCCGGCCCGAGGCGCCGAAGGCGGCACGGTGGGCATCGAGCACGGCGACGCTGTAGCCCCGACCGGCGAGGTGCAGCGCGGCGCAGAGACCGGTGTAGCCCGCGCCGAGGATCGCCACGTCGGCGGTGACGCTGCCTTCGAGCGCGGGGCGCGGCGGCGGGATGTCCGAGGAGGCGACATACCAGCTGTCGGGATACGCGCCCTGTGGGTCGTTGCGGAAGAGTGGGTTCATACGTTGAGGAGCAGGTGCTCGCGCTCCCAGGGGCTGATGACCTGGAGGAATTCGTCGTACTCGGTTCGCTTCACCGTGTCGTAGACGCGGCAGAATTCCTCGCCGAGGATCTCGCGTATCGCGGTCGCCTCCTCGAAGAGTTCGAGGGCCTCGTGCATCGACTTGGGGATCTCGTAGTCGCCGGTTTCGTCGGCATAGGCTTCGCCCTTGAAGGATTGCGACGGCCAGTCCTCGTTGACGAGGCCGAGATAGCCGCAGGCGAGCGAGGCGGCGATGCCGAGGTAGGGGTTGGTGTCCATGCCGGCGACGCGGTTCTCGATGCGCCGCGCGTGCGGCGGCGCGATCGGGATGCGCAGGCCGGTGGTGCGATTGTCGCGCGCCCATTCGAGGTTGATCGGCGCGGCGTAGTCCTTCACGTAGCGGCGGTAGCTGTTCACGTAGGGCGCCAGCACCGCGATCGCCGCGGGCAGGTTGCGCTGCATTCCGCCGAGGAAGTTGAAGAAGGCGTCCGTCTC
>CAYTBD010000304.1:0-3669 GCA_964435755.1 uncultured Rhodobacterales bacterium | reverse complement strand
ACCCCTCACCGGCGAGAGCCTGACCGCCGCCCTCGACGACGTGGCCCGGCTCCGGATCAGGGTCTTTCGCGACTGGCCCTATCTCTACGACGGCGATCTCGATTACGAACGCCGCTACCTCGCAACCTACCGCGAGAGCCCCGGCGCCATACTGGTGGGCGCCTTCGACGGCGAGAGGTTCATCGGCGCCGCGACCGGCACGCCGATGGAGGATCACGCCGAAGCCTTCGGCGCCGCCCTCGCCGGAACCGGACTTCCCCTGGAGACGATCTTCTACTGCGCGGAGTCCGTGCTCCTGCCCGAATACCGCGGCCACGGGGTGGGCCACGCCTTCTTCGAGCATCGCGAGGCGCATGCCCGCAGGCTCGGACGGACCCACGTCGCCTTTTGCTCGGTGATCCGCCCCGCGGATCACCCGGCGCGTCCCGAAACCTACCGCCCGCTCGACGGGTTCTGGAGAAAGCGCGGGTACGCGAAGGTACCGGGCGCCGTGGCGGAGTTCTCCTGGAAGGATCTCGGCAAGACGGACGAGACGAGGAAACCCCTTCAGTTCTGGATGCGAAAGCTATGAAGGTCGCCGCCGCCGCCTACCCGCTGACCGACCGCATCGAGACGTGGGAGGTCTACGAGGAAAAGCTGACCCGCTGGGTGGCGGAGGCCGCCGGTGCCGACCTCCTCGTCTTCCCCGAATACGGCGCGATGGAACTGGCACTTCTCGCCGGGGAGGACGTGTCACGCGATCCCGTCGGCTCCCTGCGCGCCGTCTCGGAGAGAGTGCCGGAGGCCAACGCCCTTCACTCGCGGCTGGCGCGCCGGTTCGGGACCCACATCCTCGCCGGCTCCACCCCGGTCGAGACGCAGCGCGGCATCGTCAATCGCGCTCATCTCTTCGCGCCCTCGGGAGAGATGACCTTTCAGGACAAGCAGATCCCGACACCCTACGAACGCGACGTGCTGGGCCTCGTCCACGGAGAGCCGCTTCGGGTGATCGAGACCGATCTCGGGGCGCTCGGCATCCTGATCTGTTACGATGCCGAATTCCCCCTCCTCGCCCGTGGTCTGATCGAGGCGGGCGCGGAACTCTTCCTCGTCCCGGCCTGCACCGACGGGATCGCCGGGCACCACCGCGTGGCGACGGGCGCCCGCGCGCGGGCGCTCGAGAACCAGTGCTTCGCCATCCACGCGCCGACCGTCGGAAGGGGGATCGACTGGTGTCCCGTCATCGACGAGAACAGAGGCGCCGCGGCCGTCTACGGACCGCCCGACCCGCTCTCCTCGGAGACCGGCGTTCTCGCCCAGGGCGGGCTCGACACACCCGGGTGGGTCTTCGCCTCGCTCGACCTCGCCGCGGCCCGCGCGACCAGGGAGCGCGGCGAGACGCGAAACCACGCTCACTGGTGCGAACAGGGGTCTCGCGTCACGTCCGTCGGAAAATTCCAGCTTCGGTGATTCCCGCTTGAAAAACCGCCCGATTGGGACCATTTACAACGCGCCCGCACATCCGGCGGGCGACTGATATGGAGTGACCATGGCCAAGGAAGAGCTTCTCGAATTCCCCGGCGTCGTGAAGGAACTCCTGCCGAACGCGACATTCCGGGTCGAACTCGAGAACGGCCATGAAATCATCGCGCACACGGCAGGCAAGATGCGCAAGAACCGCATCCGTGTTCTGGCCGGCGACAAGGTACAGGTCGAGATGACCCCCTACGATCTGACCAAGGGTCGGATCAACTACCGTTTCAAGTAAGCCGCCGCCCGTGCGGCTCGTCCTCGGCTCCGGAAGCCCGCGGAGGCTGGAGCTTCTGGGGCAACTCGGGGTCGTCCCCGACGAGGTGCGCCCGCCCGACATCGACGAGACGCCGATGAAGGGCGAGTTGCCCCGGGACTATTGCCGGCGCATTTCGCGCGCGAAGGTCGCGGCAATGGATTGCGGACCCGGCGAGATTGTCCTTTGCGCCGATACCACGGTCGCACTCGGCCGCCGCATCCTCGGGAAGCCGGCCGACGTCGGCGAGGCGGCTGAATTTCTTCTCGGCCTCGCGGGACGTCGCCACAAGGTGATCACCGCCGTGGCCGTGCGGCGGCGCGACAGCGAATGGGAGCGGGATGTGGTGACGACCGTCCGAATGAAGCGCCTGTCCGATCAGGAACTCAATGCCTATCTCGCGAGCGGGGACTGGCAGGGCAAGGCCGGCGGCTATGCCATTCAGGGGCCGGCAGGCGCGTTCATCCCGTGGATCCAGGGCTCCTACAGCGCGGTCATGGGGCTGCCCCTTGTCGAGACCGCGCAGATGCTCGTCGCGGCCGGCTATCCGCTTTACGGAGAGGTCTCGTGAAAGGCCGTACCATCGTCCTGGGCGAGATCGACGGCCGAAAGGTCGCCGCGCTCGTCGTCGACGGTCAACTCGACGACCTGCTCGTCGAAGGGCCACCCGACCGCCCTGCCCCCGGCACGGTCTACCGCGGCATCGCCGGACGGCCGCTGAAGGGACAAGGCGGCGTTATGCTGAGCCTGCCGGAGGGACAATCGGCCTACCTCCGCCAAACCAGAGGGATCGCGCCTGGGCAACCGATCCTCGTTCAGGTCACCGGCTACGCCGAGACGGGCAAGGCCATTCCCGTCACCACCCGGCTCCTCTTCAAGAGCCGCTATGCGATCGTCACGCCCGAAGCCCCGGGCGCGAACGTCTCCCGCGCGATCAGGGAGGAGGCGCGGCATGACGAACTGACCGGACTGGCCCGGTCGTTGGACCTGCCGGAGGGGGTCGGCCTGATCCTGCGATCGGCGGCCGAGACGGCGAGCGACGCCGACATCCTTGACGACGCCGCCTCCATGTCCGAGGCCGCGGCGGCCGTCCTGTCGGAGGCGGAGGGCAAGACGCCGGAGCGTCTTCTCGACGGCGACGATCCTCATGTCCTGGCGTGGCGCGAGTGGGAGGCCGATCAGATCGACGGCGCGCCGGACGCAGTCGAGCGGCACGACATCCTCGAAGCGATCGGACGTCTGCGAGGCCCGGTGCCGCTTTCGGGCGGCGGCTCGATGATCGTCGAGCCGACACGCGCGCTCGTCGCCGTCGATGTCAACACCGGGTCAGACAGTTCGGCCGCCGCAGGCCTGAAGGCCAACATCGCAGCGGCGCGCGCGCTGCCGCGGTCGTTGCGCTGTCTCGGTCTTGGCGGCGTGATCACGATCGATTTCGCGCCGTCGCCCAAGCGTGACCGGCGTCAGATCGAGACAGCGCTCAAGAGCGCCTTCCGGAACGACCCGCTGGAAACCGCGTTCGCGGGCTGGACCCCTCTGGGTCATTTCGAATTGCAGAGAAAACGCGAGCGCTTGCCGCTGTCGGAGGCCCTGTCATGACCTGCCCGATCTGCAACAAGGAGACGGACCCGAAGTACCGCCCATTCTGCTCACGCCGCTGCGCCGACGTGGACCTCGGGCGCTGGCTGAAGGGCAGCTACGCGATCCCGTCGGATGAGACCGACCAAGACGACACTGACGCCCCGGACGAGCGCGATGCCGCCTTCCCCAAGCCCCACTGATTTTTCGCCGCGACCCTCTGGACAGCCACGCGGGCTCTGTCTAGAACGTCGCGACCCGAGGGTGCCGCCCTCACCCGTGCCCGGGTAGCTCAGGGGTAGAGCAGTGGATTGAAAATCCTCGTGTCG
>CAYTBD010000303.1:0-3674 GCA_964435755.1 uncultured Rhodobacterales bacterium | reverse complement strand
GCAAGCTCTGTGCCGATCGGGGTCTTCGTGACGGTCGCGACAATGATGCCCGCCGCCGCCGTGGCGACGCCGATGCCGATCATGTTGCGCGCGCCGGCGATGAGACCGTCGACGAGGTCGCGGGCCCCTTCGGCGACCTGCGCGCCGAACTCGCCCGCCTGGCCCCGGAACAGCGCCTTGAGCGGCTTCTGCGTGACGATGATGAACAGCATGAGCGAGGTCGCGTAGAAGGCCGATTTCGCGGGGCTCTGCCGCTCGACCATCAGGAACCAGACGAGGACGAGGATCGGCAGGACGTAGTGCAGGCCGGTGGCATAGACCTCGGCCACCGTTGGGATCCTGATCTCGGGATCGTTGGGGTCGTCGACTTCGAGGTCGGGGCGCCGCGCGGCGATGGCCACGAGGCCGACATAGACGCCAAGCAGGATCGCCATCGAGATCGGTGCGGCCAGCGACGGCAGCACGGCCTCGAGGCCGTTCATCGCGTAGATCAGGGCCGTGAAGCCCGCTCCCGCGATGGCGAAGCCGATGAAGAACCTCAGGATCATGCCCGGGAAGGACTTGGCCTTGCCGAGGGCGGGCATGTCCTTCTTCAGCGCCTCCAGATGCACGATGTAGACGAGCGCGATGTAGGAGATCACTGCCGGTATGAAGGCGTGCTTGATGACCTCCAGGTACGAGATCCCGATGAACTCCACCATCAGGAAGGCGGCCGCGCCCATGACCGGCGGCATGATCTGTCCGTTGACGGAGGAGGCGACCTCGACCGATCCGGCCTGTTCGCTGGTGAAGCCCACGCGTTTCATGAGCGGGATCGTGAAGGTGCCGGTGGTGACGACGTTGGCGATGGACGAGCCCGAGATCAGGCCGGTCATGGCCGAGCCGACGACGGCCGCCTTGGCCGGGCCGCCGCGCAGATGGCCGAGGCCCGCGAAGGCGAGCTTGATGAAATAGTTGCCGGCGCCGGCCTTGTCGAGAAGCGAGCCGAACAGCACGAAGAGGAACACGAACGCCGTCGAGACGCCGAGCGGAATGCCGAAGACGCCGGCGGTGTCGAGCCACTGGGCGTTGATCAGCGCGGTGAAGGACAGGCCTTCATGCTCGATGAGTTCCGGGATCAGCCAGCCCGTCCCGAACCACGCATAGGCGAGAAACAGCGATCCGACGATGGTCAGCGCGGGGCCGAGCGCGCGGCGGGAGGCCTCCAGAAGGACGACGAGGCCGACGGCGCCGAGGACGACCTGGAACTGGGTGGGCAGGCCCGAACGCGCCGTCATCGCGAGGGTGTCGGAGAACCAGAAGACGTAGAAGCAGGTGAAGGCGCCGACGAGCGCGAGGATCCAGTCGGCGAGGGGCACGTGGTGGCGCGGGGAGCGCTTGAAGGCCGGATAGGCGAGGAACGCGAGGAAGATCGCGAACATCAGGTGGATGGGACGGGTCTGGGACGAGTTCAGGACAGGCAGGTATGCGCCGAACCAGAGTTGCGGCTGCGCGATCCAGAGCTGGAACAGCGACCAGGCGAGCGCCGTGCCGGCGATCAGGAGCGCCACCGCGCGGTTCGTCGGACTGCGCGCGCCGGAATCGGTACTGGCGACGAGATCCTGCAGTTCCTCGTCTGAGAACTGTCGTCCCTCGCGGCGATCGGGCTCTTCTGTCATGCCCCGTCCCCTGTCCGGTTTTCATGGTGTCCGCCTGCCCGGCGGAAAGGGTCGAGGGGGCGGCCGCCGCCCCCTCGCATCATGCGTCCGCAGCCGTCACTCGAGGAGGCCGGCTTCCTGATAGTAGCGCTCGGCGCCGGCGTGAAGCGGCGCGGAGAGACCGTCGGTCACCATCTCCTCCTTCTCGAGATTCGCGAAGGCGGGGTGGAGGCCCTTGAACTGGTCGAAGTTCTCGAAAACGGCCTTGACGACCTCGTAGACCACGTCATCGGGCACATCGGCGGAGGTCACGAAGGTCGCGCCGACACCGAAGGTCGTCGTGTCCTCGTCGTTGCCGCGATACATGCCGCCCGGGATCGTCGCCTGGCGGTAGTAGGGGCGATCCTCGACCAACTCCTCGATCTCGTCGTTCCAGACCTCGACGATCACCGCGTCGCAGGCGGTCGTGGCCTCCTGGATGGAGCCGGACGGGTGGCCGACGGTGTAGACCATCGCGTCGATGTTGTTGTCGCAGAGCGCCTGCGACTGTTCGGCCGCCTGAAGCTCGGAGGCGAGGGCGAAGTCATCCATGGTCCAGCCCATCGCGTCCATCACGACTTCCATCGTGCCGCGCTGGCCGGAGCCCGGATTGCCGACGTTGACGCGCTTGCCCTGGAGATCCTCGAAGCTGTCGATGCCGGCATCGGCCCGCGCGACGACGGTGAACGGCTCCGGGTGCACCGAAGAAACCGCGCGAAGATCCTCGAAGGCGCCCTGCTCCTCGAAGCGGGACGAGCCGTTATAGGCGTGGAACTGCCAGTCCGACTGGGCGACGCCGAACTCCAGTTCGCCACCGCGGATCGCGTTGATGTTGAAGATCGAGCCGCCGGTCGACTCCACGCCGCAGCGGATGCCGTGTTCGGCGCGGTTCCGGTTGACGAGGCGGCAGATGGCGCCGCCGGTGGGATAGTAGACGCCCGTCACGCCGCCCGTGCCGATGGCAATGAAGGTCTGTTCCTGCGCCGTTGCCGCGCCCCCCGCGAGGAGCGACATGGCAGCGACTGCGCCAGCAATGTGCGATTTCATTCATATTCCTCCTGAACTCCGGCCGCTTATCACGCGGCCACCTCTCAGCGTGGCCCGGTTCGGCGGCGAGGGTCAACCCCCGACGCAAACGGCAGAGCGCAACGCAAAAGCGGAACTCAAAGCGGAATCAGGTATTTGCACGGAAACGGCCGGAGCCCTTACCAGACCCCGGCCGCCCACCGTTACCACTCGTACACAGACACGGGGAACGCTCCGTGCCCGCTACGGGTTTCCTTGTGCGGGCCGACCTTGGCATCAGTCGGGCGGAATTATTCGCAACCGTGACGCTTCCATGCAGGCGCCGCCCTGCCAATTCTGGCGAGGATGTGACGGAGGCCGCGAGACGTGGACAATCGCGCCAACACAGCCTCGGAAAAGAAGAATTTTTCACGTTCCGGTTCGATATCGCGCGACAAAGGACAGCCGGCAGCGTCACGGCATCGACAGAATTGGTGTCACATTTGGTTTGTTCGCGGATCCGGAACATTCTGTTTCGCGCGGCAGGGCGCAACTCCGGGACGATCCTCGTCGGGTCCTGCGCAGCGGAGACGGGAGTCCGGGGGGCCGTTTCCCGGCGTGCCGGCGGAACGCGCTAGACGAGTCGCTCGACCTCCTTCGCCGCCCGGACGAAATCGGCGAAAAGCGGATGGGGCGCGAAGGGCTTGGATTTGAGCTCGGGGTGGAACTGCACGCCGATGAACCAGGGATGGTCGGCGACCTCCACGATCTCGGGCAGGCGCCCGTCGGGAGACATGCCGGAGAAGCAGAGACCGGCCGCCTCGAGCTGGTCGCGATACTTGACGTCGACTTCGTAGCGGTGGCGGTGGCGCTCCTCGATGGTCCTGGCGCCGTAGATCTCCGCGACGCGGCTGTTTTCCCTGAGATGCGCGGTGTAGCCGCCGAGCCGCATGGTGCCGCCCTTGTCGTCCTCGGGCCGGCGCGCGACGCTGC
>CAYTBD010000302.1:0-3716 GCA_964435755.1 uncultured Rhodobacterales bacterium | reverse complement strand
AGCGGCCAGAGCGGCAGCAGGTTGAGGAAGTTCAGCGCGGCCGTCGTCGCTGCTAAGATCCAGAGGAACTTCGAGACCGGATAGGAAAACGGCAGGAAGACCTCCGAGAGCGAGAAGGCGATCACCATCGGCGCGAGCGACAGGGCGGGGCCGGCGAGCGAGATGAAGAAGTCCTCCGCCTCCGACGCCGGCGGCGCGTCGGAAATCGCGTAGCCGCCGAGAAGCGGGACCAGCCGGAACCGCGCATCCTCGTGTCCGGTCGCGCGGAAGGCCGCGACGTGGCCCAGTTCGTGGATCATCACGGCGAAGATCAGGGCGACGCCGTAGAGCGGACCGAAGTACCATGCCGCGATCACGACGGTGACGGCGCCGAGGCCGATGCCCTGGGCGTCGAGGCCCACGACGCGCATTCCCTGCGCCGTGGCGAAGCCACCTCTGAGCGCATAGAGCGTCGCGGTCAGCAACAGGAGCGCACATGCGAAGGTGAAGAGCATAAAACCCGGATCCCGAACCCTTTGTTTCCGGATTATCAACGCAATGGGGCTGGAATCGGGCAGGCGCGCGGCATTCTTCGGAGGAGGGCGGCCTCTCAGGCGACCTCGGCGTCCGGGACGATCACATCGGACAGGAGCCGGTTCAGGTCGCCCACATGGCCGTCCGACCGGGCCGGACGGTTGGGGTCCGACGTCACCACGACCGTCAGTTCCAGCGCCGGCACGATGTAGATCATCTGCCCGCCGTAGCCGCGCGCATAGGCGACGTCTCGGCCGCCGGCGCGGGCGAGGAACCATCCGTATCCATAATCGTGGCCCGAGAAGAACGACCGGGTCCGCGATGTGAGCGACGCCGAGACCCAGTCTTCGGGGAGAACCCGTTTCGCGTCGAACATGCCGCCGCGGCGGTAGACCTCGCCGAACCGGAACAGGGCCAGCGGAGACAGCGCCATCTCGTTGCCGCCCATGTAGCGGCCCTGCGGATCGCGCGTCCACGGCGGAATCCGGATATCGAGCGGATCGCCCAATCCGTCGCGCGCAAGCTCGAGAAGCGACCGGCCCGTCACCTCGGACAGAACCGCGCCGAGGACGTGGTAGCTGCCGGTGGAATAGAGCATGCCGCGCCCCGGCTCGGCCACCATCGGACGCGAGAGCGCATCGGCGACCCAGTTGCGGCTCGACACCCAGCTGCCGTAGTTGCCGCCGGAGGTCCGTTCGAGGCCCGCCTGCATGGTGAGGAGGTCGGCCACCGTGATGTCCCCGACCCGCGGGTCGGCGTCGCGCGGGATGAGGGCCGGGGCGACCTCCCCGATTTTCGCCTCCGGTCCCGGCAGATCGCCGGCGTCGATGGCGATGCCGGTGAGCGCGGCGACGATCGTCTTGGATACCGATTTGACGTTAACGGGGCGGTCGAGCGCCGGGCCGCGGACCGCCTCGGCCGCCGCGACCTCGCCCTTCACCCCGATCACGAGGCTGTTGAGCTGGTCGAGCGAGCGTGCGCGGTCCAAGGCGGCGGAGAAGCGGGCCCCATCCGCCCGTCCTTGGGGGGGAGGGATAACAAGGGCGGCGAGGCCCGCCAGCGTCGAACGTCGGGTTATCGACATCGTCGACATGTAGTCGGCCCCTCTGTTGCGCCAGACCCGGTCGCGCCCTTGTGAACGTGTCAGAGGTGCTCGATCCGCGGCATGCCCATGACGTGATAGCCGCCGTCGACGAGGATGATCTGGCCCGTCGTGCAGCTGCTCTGATCCGAAGCGAGGTAGACCGCCGTCCCGCCGATCGCCTCCAGGGTGGCGTTTGCCTGAAGCGGCGCGTTCGTCTCGGCGTGCTTGTAGGTGCTTCGCGCGGCGCCGATCGCCGCCCCGGCCAGCGTCTTCATCGGTCCGGGGCTGATGGCGTTGACCCGGATGCCCTCGGGCCCGAGATCGCTCGCGAGGTAGCGCACCGCCGACTCGAGGCCCGCCTTGGCCACGCCCATCACGTTGTAGCAGGGCATCACCTTCTGCGACCCCTCGAAGGTCAGCGTCATGAGCGAGCCGCCTTCGCTCATCAGCATCGATGCGCGCCGCGCGACGTCGATGAAGGACCAGCAGGAGACCAGCATCGACTTGGTGAAATTGTCCCGGCTGGTATCCCGGAACCGGAAATCGGTGGCGAGCTGCGTCTTGTCCGCGAAGGCGATGGCGTGGACCACGAAGTCGAGACCGTCCCACGCCCGCGCTATGGCGGCGAAGCCTGCGTCCATCGATGCCTCGTCGGTCACGTCGAGATCGACGAGAAGCTCGGAGCCCAGACTCGCGGCGAGAGGCTTCACACGGCGGCCGAAGGCGTCTCCCTGATAGCTGAAGGCAAGCTCCGCCCCCTCTGCATGGAGCGCCCGCGCGATGCCCCACGCGATCGACCGTTCGTTCGCGACGCCCATGACGAGCCCGCGCTTTCCCTTCATGATGTCTGCCATTCGCGTGTCCCTACCCGTGATGCCTGCTCAGCACGAGCGTGGCGTTCGTGCCCCCGAAACCGAAGCTGTTCGACAGCGCCGTGTCGATCTCCGCCTCACGGGTCTCCGTGACGATTTCCTCGGGCCGGAGCGCCGCGTCAAGCTCGGTGACGTTGATCGAGGGGGCGATGAAGCCGCCCTGCATCATCAGGATGGAATAGATCGCCTCCTGCACGCCCGTGGCGCCGAGGCTGTGGCCGGTCATCGACTTGGTGGCGGAGACGGGCGGGTGGTCCTCCCCGAAGACGCGCCGGATCGCGTCGATCTCGGTGATGTCGCCCACCGGCGTCGAGGTGCCGTGCGAGTTGATGTAGTCGACCTTGCGGTCGCCGAGCGTGGAGATCGCGATACGCATCGACCGCTCCCCGCCCTCGCCCGAAGGGGCGACCATGTCATAGCCGTCGGACGTCGCGCCGTAGCCCGTGACCTCTGCATAGATCTTGGCCCCCCGCGCCCTTGCGTGTTCGAGATCCTCCAGCACGACCATGCCGCCGCCGCCGGCGATGACGAAGCCGTCGCGCGTCGCGTCATAGGCGCGGGCGGCGGTCTCGGGGGCGTCGTTGTACTTCGAACTCATCGCGCCCATCGCGTCGAACAGGCACGACAGCGTCCAGTCGACCTCCTCGCCGCCGCCGGCGAAGACGATGTCCTGCTTGCCGAACTGGATCTGCTCCACGCCCGCTCCGATGCAATGCGCCGAGGTCGAGCAGGCCGAGGAGATCGAGTAGTTCACGCCCTTGATGCTGAACGGCGTGGCGAGACAGGCCGAGACCGTCGAGGACATGCAGCGCGTGACCATGAACGGACCCATCCGCTTCGGCGCGCCCTTCTCGATGACGGTCTTGTGCGCGGCGAAGAAGTTCGACGTCGACGGGCCGCCCGACCCGGCGATGAGGCCGGTGCGCTCGTTCGAGACGTCCGACGCGTCGAGCCCGGCGTCCGCGATCGCCTGCTGCATCGAAATGAACGCATAGGAGGCCGTCGGCCCCTGGAAGCGCAGGTCGCGCTTGTCGATGTGGTCCTCGAAATTGATGTCGGGCTTGCCGTGGATCTGGCTCCGGAATCCGTGCTTTGCGTAGTCCTCGGAGAACGTGATGCCGGACCGGCCCGCGCGCAGGCTGTCCTCGACCTCTTTGACGGTGTTTCCGATGGACGAGACGATCCCCAGTCCCGTGATGACGACGCGGCGCATGGCCAAATCCCCCTGCTGGCCGGATAGGCTCAAT
>CAYTBD010000301.1:0-3733 GCA_964435755.1 uncultured Rhodobacterales bacterium | reverse complement strand
GGCATGCACTGGGGCGTCGTGGCGGCGTTCGTCGCGGTGATCTTCGCCTACATCCTGCTCAACCGGCACATCACAGGCTTCAACATACGGGTGACGGGGCAGAGCCCGCGGGCGGCGCGGTTTTCCGGGGTCGATCCGAACCGGCTCATCGTGTTCTGCCTCGGGCTCTCGGGAGCGCTCGCGGGGCTTGCCGGCATCTTCGAGGCGGCGGGGCCCGCGGGGCAGATCTCGATCGATTTCAACGTGGGCTACGGGTTCACGGCGATCATCGTGGCCTTCCTCGGACGGCTTCATCCGGTGGGCATCCTGCTCGCCGGGCTCCTGATGGCGCTGACCTACATCGGCGGCGAGCTTTCCCAGTTCATGCTCGGCATTCCGGCCGCCGCGATCCAGGCCTTCCAGGGGATGCTCCTGTTCTTCCTGCTCGCCGGCGATGTCCTGACCAACTTCCGGGTCCGGTTCGGCCGGACGAGGGCCGCGTGATGGATCTTTCCGCGATCAACCCGGTCCTGCTGCTCGCCTCGCTGATGGTCGCGGCGACGCCGATCCTGCTCGCCGCGCTGGGGGAACTGGTGGCGGAGAAATCCGGCGTGCTGAACCTCGGCGTCGAGGGGATGATGATCATCGGCGCGGTCACCGGCTTCATCGTGGCCGTCGAGAGCGGAAGCGCCGCGACGGGCTTCGTGATGGCGGCCGTGGGCGGGGCCGCGCTGTCGATGATCTTCGCCGTGCTGACGCAGTACCTGCTGTCGAACCAGGTGGCGACGGGCCTTGCGCTGACGCTCTTCGGCCTCGGGTTCTCGGCGCTTCTGGGCCAGGGCTACGTGGGGATCAGGGCGCCGGCCGTGCCGGATCTCGATATCCCGCTTCTCTCCGGCATCCCCTTCGTGGGGCCGGTTCTCTTCCAGCACGACCTGATGGTCTATTTCTCGCTCGCGCTCGTCGCCGCGGTCTGGGCCTTCCTCAAATACACCCGCGCAGGCCTGATCCTGCGGGCGGTGGGAGAGAGCCACGACAGCGCCCACGCGCTGGGCTACAAGGTCGTCCGCATCCGGATCGCCGCCATCGCCTTCGGCGGCGCCTGCGCGGGGCTGGGCGGGGCCTACCTGAGCCTCGTCCGGGTCCCCCAATGGACCGAAGGCATGACAGCCGGAGCGGGCTGGATCGCGCTCGCCATCGTGGTCTTCGCGTCGTGGAAGGCCGGCCGCGTTCTGATCGGCGCCTATCTTTTCGGCGGGATCGCCGTTCTGCAACTCAACCTTCAGGCCGCGGGGGTCGCCGTGCCCGTCGAAATCTTGTCGATGTCCCCATATCTGATAACGATCCTCGTGCTGGTCATCATATCTGCCGACCGGAGCCGGGTGGCGCTCAATGCGCCCGCCTCGCTCGGCCGCGTGTTCCATGCCTCGTCCTGAGGCCAACTCAGAACCGCCGGGATCTGCTCCCGGCTCAACAGGGAGAAAGACCCGTGAAAAGAAGAACCCTCCTCGCCACCGGCGCCGCCGCGGCGTCCGCCGCCGCCTTCGGACTGCCTGCCCGCGCGCAGTCGCCGCTGAAGATCGGCTTCGTTTACGTGGGCCCTATCGGTGACGGCGGCTGGACCTACCAGCACGACCAGGGCCGTCTGGCGGTCGAAGCCGAGTTCGGCGACCAGGTCGAGACGATCTATCAGGAGAGCGTGCCGGAAGGCGCCGACGCCGAGCGCGTGCTGACGCAGATGGCGCTCTCGGGCGCGGACCTGATCTTCACCACCTCCTTCGGCTTCATGGACGCGACCGTGAACGTGGCCGAGAAGTTCCCGGACGTGAAGTTCGAGCACGCGACGGGCTACAAGCGCGCCGACAACCTCGCGACCTACGACGCGCGGTTCTACGAGGGTCGCGCGGTCGTCGGCCACATCGCGGGAAAGATGACCAAGACGAACAAGATCGGCTATATCGCGTCGTTTCCGATCCCCGAGGTCATCCAGGGGATCAACTCGTACTATCTCCACGCCAGGAAGGTGAACCCGGACGTGGAACTCGTGGTGATCTGGGCCTACACCTGGTTCGATCCCGCCAAGGAAGCCGATGCGGCCAAGGCGATGATCGAGCAGGGCGTCGATGTCATCACCCAGCACACCGACTCGACCGCACCTCTCGCCGAAATGGCGAAGTCCGATGGCGTGATCGGGTTCGGGCAGGCGTCCGACATGTCAGAGTACAAGCCCGCGCCGCGGGTCGCCTCGATCATCGACGACTGGTCGCCCTACTACATCAAGCGGGTGCAGTCGGTGCTCGACGACACCTGGGAGCCGACCCACACCTGGGGCGGGATGGGCGACGGCGAGGTCGTGATCGGAGAGATCACCGAGGCCGTGCCGGACGAGATCAAGGCCGAGGCCGAGGGAATGATCGCGGCGATCTCCGCGGGCGAGTACCATCCGTTCACCGGGCCGATCATGAAGCAGGACGGGTCGGTATTCCTGGCCGAGGGCGAGGTCGCGACGGACGAGCAGCTCGTCACGATGGACTTCTACATCGAGGGAATCTCGGGCGACATCCCGAGCTGATCGCGGACCCTTCCAAGACCTGCGAGCGGGCGCCTTCGGGCGCCCGTTCCGCTTCGGTGTCCGAGGTCGGACGGGGGGTCAAACATCTGATTTGCGATGCATCGGTGCCATCAGCCCGCCAGATGCGCGAGCACCCTGTCGGCGATCAGATCGCTCACGCGGGTGTTCGATTCCACCGTCACGCCCGCGATGTGCGGCGTCAGGATCAGGTTCGGCGCGCCGTCGAAGACGCGGGCCGCCCCTGCCGTGAGCGGCTCGGTCTCGAAGACGTCGAGCGCCGCGCCGCCGAGGCGGCCGTCCTTCAACGCCGCAGCGACCGCCGGTTCGTCGACCACGCCGCCGCGGGCGGCGTTCACGAGGATCGCGCCGGGCTTCATCCGGCCGATCCGGTCCGCGTCGATCAGGTGCCGCGTGCCGTCGGTGAGCGGCACGTGCAGGCTCACCACGTCCGCCGCCGCCAGCAGCGTGTCGAGCTCCAGCCGTCCCGCCTCCGCCCACGCCGGGTCACCCTCGGGCACGAAGGGGTCGTGGGCGGCGATCTCCATCCCGAGCGCCCTGCCCCGGTCGGCCGTGTCGCGCGCGATGGCGCCGAAGCCGACGAGGCCCAGCACCTTGCCCGACAGCTCGCGTCCGGCGCAGTCCCGACGCGGCCAGTCCCCCGCGATCATGCGGCCGTTGGCGGCATAGGCCCCGCGCAGGAGCGCCATGGCGGTGCCGATCACGTATTCCGCGACGGACAGGTTGTTGGCCCCTGTCGCGGGATAGACCTTGACCCCCCTCCCCTCGCAGGCCGGAACGTCGATGTTGTCGAGCCCGACGCCGAGACGGCCGACGCAGGCAAGCTCCGGCGCGGCGTCGAGAAGTGGCGGGCGGACCTGCGTGCGGTTCCGCACGATGAGCGCCGTCACGCCCCGCATCATCGCCGGGATCTCGTCCTGACGATCGGCGAGGCCCGGGTCGTAGACCACCTCGTGTGCCGCGCGAAGCCGGTCGATCGCGGCCTCGTCCATGAACTCGGTGATGAGGATCATGGGCTTTCCTTCTCGAAGACAAACTGGGTGTGCTGGTGGTAAGTGTCGCCGGGGCGAAGCACAGGCTGCGGCCAGTCGGCGTGGTGGATCGCGTCAGGCCAGACCTGCGGTTCGAGCGCGAGGCCGCAATAGGGGCCCATCCTCCTGCCGT
>CAYTBD010000300.1:0-3771 GCA_964435755.1 uncultured Rhodobacterales bacterium | reverse complement strand
ACCGCATGTCGAACGTGTAGAGGCCCCGTTCGGCCAGCCAGCAGTCGAAGGGGGAGGCCGTGAAGCCCACCGTCACCGCGGTCGTGCGGATGCGCTCCATCAGCGCCGCGTCCCGCGCCGCGACATAGCCGAGGGTGGCGTCGGAATGCCCGGCGAGGAGCTTCGTCACCGAATGGATCACGATGTCGGCGCCGTGCTCGAACGGACGGAAGGCCGCGGGGGTCGTGAAGGTGTTGTCGACGGCGACGAGGATGCCGCGCTCCTTGGCGATCTTGACGATTTCGGTGACGTCCGCGACGCGCAGCGTCGGGTTCGAGACGACCTCGATCAGGATCAGCCGGGTTTCGGGCCGAAGCGCGCCGGCCATCGCGGCGGCATCCGTCGGATCGGCGAGGCTCGCGGCGATCCCCATGCGCGGCAGCGTTTCGGACATCAGGCGAAGAGAGCGCCCGTAGAGCTGATCGCCGCCCAGCACGTGATCGCCGGCCTCGAGCGCGCCGAGCAGCGCGAGCGTGACCGCCGCCATGCCGGACCCGACGACCAGACCGCCGACGGCGGATTCCATCGCGTCGATCTTCGTGGCGAGGACATCCGCGTTCGGGTGGCCTTCGCGCGCGTAGGTATAGCCCGGGCGCGACCCGTCGTACTGCGCGTCGAGCGCGTCGGGACTTTCGGAGGCATAGACCACCGACGGCTGGATCGGCGTGCCCACGGGACGGCTCGAACTGTCGGGCCAGGGCGTGCGACGGACGAGGGAGTGGCGGTCGGTCAACGGATCCTCCGGTCAGGTCTGCGGACGAGGAACCGCGCGCGGCGCGGCCGCGGCGGCAGGATCTGTGCCGGGCGAGCGGACGCCGCCTGCATCCACGGTCATGAGCCGTCCTCGAATTCCTGCTGCAGCGCGCGCACCGTGTCGATGAGGCCCGGCTGTTGCGTGCGCCGCAACCGTTCGGCCGTCACGATGGTCCGCAGTTTATCCTCGGTCCGATCCAGATCGTCGTTGATCAGCACGTAGTCGTAGCTGTCCCAGTGGCTGATCTCGTCCCAGCTCCGCTGCATGCGCTTGGCGATGGTCTCGTCGGAATCCTGGCCCCGGGACTTCAGGCGCGACCGGAGCGCGGAAATCGACGGCGGCAGAAGGAAGATCGAAAGCACATGCTCCTGCAGCGACGAGTTCCGTATCTGCTGGGCGCCCTGCCAGTCGATGTCGAACAGCACGTCGATCCCGTCGTCGATCGCGGCCTGGACGGGGGACTTCGGCGAGCCGTAGAAATTGCCGAAGACGTGGGCATGCTCGAGCATCTCGCCCTCCGTCACGAGCCGCTTGAAGTCCGGCTCCGTCACGAAATGGTAATCCTTGCCGTCGGTCTCGCCGGACCGCGCGGGGCGGGTGGTGGCCGAGACGGAGAAGCGGATCGACGGATCCCAGTCGCGCAGCCGCCGGGCGAGCGTCGACTTTCCGGCGCCCGAAGGCGACGACAGGATGATGAGAAGCCCGCGCCGGCGCATCGTCATTCCACGTTCTGGACCTGCTCGCGCATCTGATCGATGACGTGTTTGAGGTCAAGCCCGATCCGGGTGAGGCCCGCGTGTTGAGCCTTCGCGCACAAGGTGTTGGCTTCGCGGTTGAATTCCTGGGTCAGGAAATCGAGCTTGCGGCCTTTCGGCCCCGCCCCGGCAAGGAGGTCGCGCGCGGCGGAGACATGCGCGCTCAGCCGGTCGAGTTCCTCCGCCACGTCGGCCTTCACGGCGATCACCGCAAGCTCCTGCGCCACGCGATCGGGATCGGCGCCCGCCGCGTTGTCCGTGACCCGCGCAAGGGTTTCCGACAGCGTGTCCCTCATCCGCGCGGCCCGGTCGGGCAGAGTGTCCCGCGCGTCACCGACGAGCGTCTCGACGGCGTCGACCTGCTCGGACAATACCCGCTCCAGCTGCGCACCCTCCGCGGCGCGCATCGTGTCGAAGGCGTCGAGGAGATCGGGCATGGCGGCCAGGACCGCCTTGCGGAGCGGTCCGGTGTCGTCCTGGCGCGGACCGCTCTCCAGCACGCCCCTGATGGCGAGGATGTCGCTTATCCCCGGCTGGGCGAGCGCAAGCCCCTCGACGCGGGCCGCCTCCTGCACGCTGCGGACAAGGTCGATCGCAGCGCCAAGGGCGACACGGTTGAGGCTTGCGGTCTCGGCATCGGTTTCCTGCGCGACCCGCAGGGCGAGCGTGACGCTGCCGCGCGCGACCCGCCCCTGCACCATCGGCCGCAGCGCCTGCTCCAGACCTTCGATCCAGTCCGGCGCCCGCAGCTTGAGGTCGAAGCCACGGCCGTTGACCGAACGGATCTCGGCCGTCCAGCTCCAGCCGTCGTGGCGCCCGGATGCCGAGGCAAATCCGGTCATAGAACGTGTCATGCCCGGTTCCCCGCGATTAACCCTTTGGTAACATTTGGCCGGATTCCAGGGAATGTTCGTGCCATAGTGACTCCGGCGGCCCTCGCGGGCAGCGTTACCAGACGGTTATCCACGCGGCAACCACGGCCGGACGGCAGGGAGCGGGAGAGATGAGAGCAAGCGCCGACAACGTGATCGATCTCGGGGACAGGCGGGCGGAGCTCGGTCCGCCGGAACTGCGGCAGGTGGAGGCCTACTGGGACGCGCTGCGCGAGGGCCGCCTGCTGCCGGACCGCGCCGAGGTCGATCCGCGCGGACTTTCCCCGGTCGTGCGGAACTGCATCCTGCTTGAAAAGATCGCCCCCGGCCTTGCCCGCATCCGCATCTCGGGGCGCCATGTCTCCGACCTCATGGGCATCGACGTGGAGGGAATGCCGCTCTCCGCGCTGTTCCTGCCGGAGGCGCGGCCGGACCTCACGGAAACCCTGAGCGCGGTCTTCGAGGAACCGGCGGTCGCGAGGATCGCGCTGAAGAGCCCCGGCGCGCTCGGACGGCACGAGCTTGCCGCCCGGATGATCCTGCTTCCGCTTCGCGACGACATGGGCGACGTGACGCGGGCGCTGGGGTGTCTTCTCGCGGACGGGCCCGTCGGCCGCACGCCGCGGCGTTTCGCGATCGAGGGCCAGACGCGGCGGACGCTCGTCGGCTATGCCGGACAACGGAAAGCGACATACGCCCGGCACGGCGGGCACGAGGCCGGATCAGGCGGCGCCGAGATCGTCGATCTGCGTCCGCGCGACGCCTGACCGGCTCAGCCGACCGCCGCTTCGCTCCGCTTCGCGCGCCGCTCCGACAGTTCCTCGGCCACGAGGAACGCCAGTTCGAGGGCCTGGCTCGCGTTGAGGCGCGGGTCGCAGGCGGTGTGATAGCGGTCGCTCAGATCCTCGTCGGTGACGGCGCGGACCCCGCCGGTGCACTCGGTCACGTCGCGGCCCGTCATCTCGAAATGCACCCCGCCGGGGATCGTGCCCTCGGCGTTGTGGACCTCGAAGAACTCCCGCACCTCGCGCAGGACGCTGTCGAACGGCCGGGTCTTGTAGCCCGAGGACGACTTGATCGTGTTGCCGTGCATCGGATCGCAGGACCAGACGACCTTCGCGCCTTCCTCGCGCACCGCCGAGACGAGGCGCGGCAGGTGCTCGCCGACCTTGCCGGCGCCGAAGCGCGCGATCAGCGTGAGGCGGCCTTCCTCGTTCCCGGGATTCAGTTTCTCCATGAGAACCTTGAGGTCGTCCGCGGTCGTCGTCGGGCCGCACTTGAGCCCGATCGGGTTCTGGACGCCCCGGCAGAACTCGACATGCGCGCCGTCGGGCTGCCGCGTCCTGTCGCC
>CAYTBD010000299.1:0-3784 GCA_964435755.1 uncultured Rhodobacterales bacterium | reverse complement strand
TGGTGGACTGCAGGAATTCGGAGGCAGGCGTGCCGTCCGGGGCGGGCTCGAGAAGCTCGTCGGGGTCGTACTCCATCGCGAGGCCCTCGTCGCAGAGACGGATGGCGTCCGAAGCCACCACGTCGACGAGATCCCAGGTGATGTTGCCGGCTTCGTTCATGGCGCGAAGTTTCGCGACCGCTTCGTTCGAGCTCTCGTCCCAGACGATATCCACGTCGGGGTGCATCGCCTGGTAGGGCGCGGCATAGGCGTTGACCTGGCTGGACTGGTAGGCGCCACCCCAGGAAACGAGCGTCATGTCATCCGCCATCTCCTGTGCAGAGGCCGCGCCGCCCACGGCGATAGCAGTCGCCGTCATTAGCATGGATCTGAGTTTCATGTTTCTCTCCTAGTTAGATATGCCCTTTGTTCATCCCGCCCGGCCGGGCCTGCCGTGGCGGGTATTTCGCTCAGGCGTCGAGCGCCCGGCAATCCTCGCTGCGCCAGCCGATCTCGATCTGCTCGCCCGGCTGAAGCCGGCGCTGGTCGGGGGCGTTGCGGGTCTTGATGATGAAATCCTCGTTCCCGGCCACCCTGAGGCGGGTCCGGTAGATGTCGCCCATGTAGATGAACTCGAGCACCTCGGCCTTGATCGTATGCGCGCCGGGCGTCAGGCGCTCCTTGTTGTATTCGACACGCTCGGGCCGGATCGACACGCGCGTCCGCTGACCGCTATCCGCGACGTTGACAGGCACGGCGTCGATGATCTCACCGTCGTCGAGTCGAACGGTACACGCGGTCCCGTTGATCTGCTCGATGTTGCCGAGGAGCGTGTTGTTCTCGCCGATGAACTGCGCGACGAAGCTGTTTTCAGGCTTCTCGTAAAGCTGATCCGGCGGCGCGAGTTGCTGAATGCGGCCGTCGTCGAACACAGCGACCCTGTCCGACATCGTCAGCGCCTCGGTCTGGTCGTGGGTCACGTAGACCGTCGTGATGCCGAGTTCGTGCGCGAGATTCGTGATCTCGAACTGCATTCTCTCGCGAAGCTGCTTGTCGAGCGCGCCCAGCGGCTCGTCCATCAGGACCAGTTCGGGCTCGAAGACCAGCGCGCGGGCCAAGGCGATCCGCTGCTGCTGGCCGCCCGAAAGCTGTGCCGGACGTCGCCCGCCGAACTCGGCCATCTGTACCATCGAGAGCGCGGTCTTCACCTTCTCCTCACGGTCGGACTTGCCGATGTTCCGCACTTCCAGCGGAAAAGACAGGTTCTCGGCCACCGTCATGTGCGGGAACAGCGCATAGTTCTGGAAGACCATGCCGATCCCGCGCTTGTGCGGGGGAATGTTGTTGATCTCCCGTCCGCCGAGCCGGATCTCGCCATGCGTCGCAGTCTCGAATCCCGCAAGCATCATCAGGCAGGTCGTCTTGCCCGACCCCGACGGTCCGAGCATTGTCAGAAATTCGCCCCGGCCGATCGAAAGATTCAGGTCCTTGACGACGAGAGTCTCGCCATCATAGCTCTTCTGGACACGTTCGAATTCGACAAAAGCGGTGTCGCTGCTGGTTGCAGTTGCCACCTTGATCGCTCCCCGTCTGTCGTTTTTTATTCAGTTTTGACGCTTTCAATACAGCAGGGTTCATCCCGAAAGACAACCCGATCGCCTTCAGAAGCGGCTAAACCCCTAACGAATGCGACCATTTTGAGCGGGTTCGGGGGGAGATTCAGCACGTGTTGTACTTGCCGTTTCAACCTCTCCCTTGGTGCTCCGGAGGCCACCTTAGGCTGGTGGTCCGAGTGGATGGCGCGGATCGGGTCGAGGTCACGCTTTCTCCGGGGCCGCGCGTGTCGGAAGGGTCTCGAGCCAGTCTGCGTAGTTCTTCTCGCGCGTCAGGGCATAGAGGGCTTCAAGCCGCTTCACCGGCCGTTCGTCGTGGTCGACCCTGAGTGTCAGGGGCGGACGATCCGGCCCGACCACCAGAAGTGCCGCCGACAGCGTGCCCCGTCGGTCGCTTCCGGCGGCGACGCCCGCCGATACCGCGGCCAAGAGGCGTTCCTCGAACGTCCCCGATGCTTCCGAAAAGGCCTGCGCCGCTTGCTCGATGACCTCTGACGACGCCAGCCAGTTCCCTGCGACGATCCAGCCGTCGCCGTTCAGATGTCCCGTGAACGCATGGTTGCGGGGTCCGTCGAAGGCCGCCGTCCTGCCGTCCCGGGAGATTGCGGAAAGTTGCCGCGAGTCGCGCCCGGGATCTTCGGCGATCACTGCGGCGACCGCCTGCTCCGCGGAAGCGCCCGAGACGAGTGCCGCAAGGGCATCTTCGCCCCACATGGTCGAGGGAGACAGGCCCTGAGACGCCGTGAGGCCGCCTCGGGCATCGCCCCGCAGAACCCAGCCCCCGACGCAGAGATTGCCTGTCGCCGCGACACCGCCAAGGTCGCCGGTCGAAGGATCGCGTGCAAGGAGTGAAAAGGTCATGTCTCCGCCTCTTGACCGATTTATCATGATAAATCTTCCGACTCAAAATTTTTCATGATAAATTCAAGGATAGTCCAGCAAAGGGAGCATTTGAAATGAGCCTGTTCGCCATAACGCGCCGGGGCATCGGAGCGCTCGCGGGGGCCGCCGCGCTGTCTCTGTCACTCGGGGGGATCGCCGCGGCGCAAACGCCGCCGGGCGTTCTCATCGTCGGCCAGATCGCCGAACCGAAGTCGCTCGACCCGCACGCAGTGACGGCGGTCAACGACTTCCGCATCCTTATGAACGTCTACGACGGCCTCGTCCGCTACAGGGACGGCACGCTGGAGGTCGAACCGGCGCTCGCGTCCGACTGGGAGATCAGCGAGGACGGAACGGAGTACACTTTCAGCCTCCGCGAGGGAATCACCTTCCACGACGGCGCGCCCTTCGATGCCGAGGCGGTGAAGTTCAACTTCGATCGCATGCTCAACGAGGATCATCCCTATCACGACACGGGGCCATTCCCGCTCGCCTTCTTCTTCTCGGCGATCGACGAGACCGAGGTCGTCGACGACATGACGGTGAAATTCACACTCAACGAACCTTATGCGCCGTTCCTGTCCAACCTCGCCTATCCGACCGGTCTCATCGTTTCGCCTGCGGCGGTAATGGAGCACGGCGCCGATTTTGGCCGCAATCCCTCCGGCACCGGCCCGTTCACCTTCGCCGAGTGGCGCTCGAACGAGGCGGTGGTCGTCGAGAGGAACCCCGACTACTGGGATGGCACGCCGTCGCTTGACGCGGTCGTCTTCCGTCCGATCACCGATGCCAACACCCGGACGGCCGAGATGCTGGCGGGCGGGATCGATCTGATGGTCGAGGTGCCGCCCAACGCGCTTTCGGAGTTTGGCAGCGAGTCCTACGAGGTCTACGAGCAGGCCGGGCCGCATGTCTGGTTTCTCATCCTGAACGCCAAGGAAGGGCCGTTCGCGGACAAGCGCGTGCGCCAGGCCGCGAACTACGCGGTCAACAAGGAGGCGATCGTCAACGACGTTCTCGAGGGGACCGCCGAGGTCGCGGCGGGTCCGACGCCACCGGCGTTCGCCTGGGCCTACAACGAGGACCTCGAGCCCTACCCCCACGATCCCGACAGGGCGCGTGAACTCATCGCCGAGGCCGGTGCAGAGGGGGCGGAACTCACCTTCTACGTTACCGAAGGCGGGTCGGGCATGCTCGACCCGGTGCCGATGGCGACCGCAATCCAGGCCGACCTGGAAGCGGTCGGCTTCGACGTCGAAATCGAGACCTACGAGTGGAACACCTTCCTCGGGGAGGTGAACCCGGGGCTC
>CAYTBD010000298.1:0-3786 GCA_964435755.1 uncultured Rhodobacterales bacterium | reverse complement strand
ACATCGCCATGCGCTACGCGCAGGACCGCAAGCAGTTCGGCAAGCCGCTGATCGAGTTCCCCCGCGTCTCGGGCAAGCTCGCCATGATGGCTGTCGAGATCATGGTCGCGCGCCAGCTGACCTATTTCTCCGCCTGGGAGAAGGACAACGACCGGCGCTGCGACGTCGAGGCGGGGATGGCGAAGCTCCTCGGCGCCCGCGTCGCGTGGTCCTGCGCCGACAACGCGCTGCAGATCCACGGCGGCAACGGCTTCGCGCTGGAATACGCGATCAGCCGCATCCTCTGCGACGCCCGCATCCTCAACATCTTCGAGGGGGCCGCGGAGATCCAGGCGCAGGTGATCGCGCGCAGACTTCTGGGATAGCGGCGATCCGGGCGCCGGGAACGGCCGGCTCCTGTGATCATTGCCCCGGGCCCAAGCGCCGCTACGTCCCGGGGTGGGTCATCAAGGAAGCCGCATCGTGCCACAGACCGTCGTCCTGACCGGGATCACCGGGTTCATCGCGAAGCGGATCGCGCTCGACCTGCTGAACGCGGGTCATTCCGTGCGCGGCACGCTGCGCTCGACGAAGCGCGAGGCCGAGGTCCGCGATGCCCTGCGACCGCGCCTCGACGATCCGGCGGCGCTCGACCGGCTTTCCTTCGTCGCGCTCGACCTCACCCGGGACGATGGCTGGAGGGAGGCGATGGATGGCGCGGATGCGCTCGTCCATACCGCCTCGCCCTTCCCGCTCGCGCAGCCGAAGGACGAGGACGACCTCATCCGTCCCGCCGTCGACGGCACGCTTCGCGCGCTCGGTGCGGCGCGGGCGGCAGGCGTGAGCCGCGTGGTCCTGACCTCCTCCGTCGTCGCCATCGAGGCGACCGACAAAGCCGGCGGCGTCTACACCGAGGAGGACTGGAGCGAGACCAGCCATCCCCGCGCCTCCGCCTATTACAAGTCAAAGACGCTCGCCGAGAGAGCGGCGTGGGATTTCGTCGCGGAGCATTCCGGGATGCAACTGACCACCATCAACCCGTCCCTCGTCCTGGGCGAGCCGCTCGACGGGCATTATGGCTCATCGCTCCGCGTGGTCGAGCGCCTGCTCTCGGGCAAGGACCCGATGATCCCCGACGTGGGCTTCGGCGTGGTGGACGTGGCGGATGTATCCGCGATGCACGTCACGGCGCTGGAGCGTCCCGAGAGCGCGGGGCGACGCTTCATCGCCTCCTCGGGATCGTTGTCGATGCCGGACATGGCCCGGCATCTGAAGGCGCGCCATCCCGACCGCAGGATCGCGACCCGCATCGCGCCCCCGCTCCTTCTGCGCGTGATGGCGCTCTTCGACGCGTCCGTCCGGTCGATCATGCCGTCGCTCGGCGTCACGCCGCAGTTCGACAACTCGCGCGCACGGGAAATTCTCGGCGTCTCGTTCACTGCGCCCGAGACCGCGCTCGACCGCGCGGCGGCGGCGGTTCTGGCGAGACCGGCGTAGCGGTCAGCCCGCTCGCGCCAGAGTGTCGACGAAGCGCTGGCGCGCCTCCGGCAGAGGCCTGTCGCCCAGCGCGGGGGCGAGCCGGTGGGCGAGGAAATGCCCCGTCGTCCGGAGACCTTCGAGGATCTCGGCGGTGGGCCCGATGCCCTGGCCCAGAAGAATCGGCGGCAGCGGCAGCAGGCGGTCGGCCCAGTCCCCTGCGCCCGCGGCGCTCACCGCCCGGCCCGACCTCGGCGAGACATGGACCAGATCGTCGCGCGCGCCCGTCACCGCGCAACGTCCCAGATCCAGCCCGAAGCCCATCTCCTCGAGCAGCATCAGCTCCCACCGGAGATAGACCACCGGCCAGGCGTCGTTCGTCCCCAGAAGATCGAACAGCACCAGCGACCGGCGATAGAGAAGCTGGTGCGGCTCTCTCTCGGGCAGGGTGAACGACAGCAGCGCCGTCATCGCGTTGAGCCCGGCCAGCGCCAGCCGGTCGCCCATCACCGCCGCCGCCCGGCTTTTCACGGGTTCGACCGTGAAATTCCCGATGTGCTCGTCGAGCCGCGCCTGCCACGCCAGGTCGAGCTGCGCGCCGGCCTGCAGGATCGGGGCCACCCTGCGCGACGCGCCGCCCCGCACGACGCCCGCGTGGCGCCCGTGGCCCTCGGTGAAGACCTCGATGATCGCCGAGGTCTCGCCGTGCCGCCGGACGCTCAGGAGCGTCCCCTCTTCGCGCCATCCGATCATGCCCCGCAGTATCGCCCCGGCGCGCCGCGAGACAAGCGGAACCCGTCCGCCGCGCCGCGGGTTTCCCGCACAGCCCTGCCACGCACGGAGACCCTCATGCGCCGTCTGATCATCGCCCTCGCCTTCATCGCGTTCGCGGCTCCCGCCGCCGCGCAGGACGATCCGCTGCTGGAGGTCGCCCAAAGCGACGAGTACGGCGCCCACCTCGTGGCCAACGACCGCCCCGTCTATGCGTTCGTGACGACGGGCGTCCGCGGCGGCGACGACATCACGCCGCTTCTCTCCTGTCGCGACCGATGCCTCGAGGACTGGCCCCTCGTCACCTCGCCGACGGACGAGGTCGCGATTTCCGACGACGTGAGCCGCTATCTCGTCGAGACGATCGACTGGATGGGCCAGAATGTCGTGATCTACGCCTCGAACGCGCTGTTCTACTACTTCCGCGACGAACCGGGGGGAGAGCCGCGCGGGCAGCAGGTCCACACCTGGGGCGGCTGGTGGTATCTCGTGCGGCCCGACGGCACCCTGATCGTCACCGGGATCGCCCCGCCGCCGCCGATCCGTCAGGAGGACTAATCCGCGAGCCCCTCTTCGTCCAGAAGGTGCCGCCCCGCCTTGTCCTCCACCTCGACGACCCAGAGATCGCGGTCGAAGGAGCGCTGCCGGGCGATCGACGCGTCCACCGACGCCTCGTCGCCCTCGGCCAGCACCACCCACGCGCGCGACCCGGTGGCGAGGTCGAAGCTGCGCTGGAACAGCACGGCCCGCCCGTCGAGCGTGTTGAGCTTGACGATGACGGCGCCCGCCGTCGGGTCGCCCCTGGCCACGATGAAGGCGGGGATGTTCCGCGCGCGCAGCCGCATGAGGTAGGCGCCGATCCAGACATGGGTGGTCAGGCGCGCGGACATCCCGCCCTCAGCCGTTCCCGTCGGAGAAGTCGAGCCCCATCTCGGAGTAGCGCTCCTTCTCGTCGAGCCAGTTCGGCCGCACCTTCACCTGCAGGAAAAGATGCACCTTGCGGCCGAGGAACGCCTCGAGTTCCGTCCGCGCCTGCTGCCCGACGGCCTTGATCGTCTCGCCCTTCCGGCCCAGCAGGATGCCCTTGTGGCCCTCCCGTGCGACGTAGATCACCTGGTCGATGCGCACCGATCCGTCCTTGCGCTCCTCCCAGCTCTCGCTTTCCACGGTCAGCTGGTAGGGCAGTTCCTGATGCAGCCGCAGCGTCAGCTTCTCGCGCGTGATCTCGGCGGCGATCATGCGCATCGGCAGGTCGGCGATCTGGTCCTCGGGGTAGAGCCACGGACCTTCGGGGAGGGACGCGGCGAGCCATTTGCGCAGGTCGTCGACGCCATAGCCCTTTTCGGCCGAGATCATGAAGGTCTCGGTGAAGGGAAAGCGCTCGTTCATCTCCTTCGACAGCCCCAGCAGCACCGGCGCCTCGACCCGGTCGATCTTGTTGATGGCCAGCGCCACGGGCCGGTCGCCGACGCGGTCGCGCAGCGCCGCGAGGATCTCCTCGACGCCCGGGGTGATGCCGCGATGCGCCTCGACGAGAAGGACGACGACATCGGCATCCGC
>CAYTBD010000297.1:3035-3786 GCA_964435755.1 uncultured Rhodobacterales bacterium | reverse complement strand
CCACCGACATCCGCAACTTGCGCCGGCTCATCCCGTTGTCGTCGACGACAAGGATACGGGCGCCGGTCAGGTCGTTGGGCGCGATGTCCAGTGGCGCCACATCAGCCATTCGGGCCGGTCAACGCCGTCAAGGCCGCACGCGCACGGGACAGTTCTTCGTCGATGGCATCGATCTGGGCGACGGGTTCCTCGACCCTCTCGTCCCGACAGGCGGCTTCGAGGGAGGCGCACATGGCGGACAGCCTGTGCGCACCCATGTCGGCTGCATTCGACTTCAGGCTGTGGGCGTTGATGCGCAGGGCATGAAGGTCGCCTTCATCGGCTGCCGTGCGCATGGACGCGACGATACCAGGCGCCGACTGATCGAACTCATCCAGCAATTCCTGAAGATCTTCAGGGTCGCCGCCGATCACGTCCAGGAGTCGGTCAATGGCCAGCCTGTCGATTACCTCGTCGTGCATTCGTAGACCCTGCGTCAATTCTCGCTTGAACTTATGGCAGCACGACGCGCGAGACGCAATTCAAGCGCCTCGTTGAGGGTTTCGCTCAGCGCCGCGATGTCGATGGGCTTGCTCAGGTACCCGTCCATCCCGGCCTCCAGATATGCATCGCGTTCGGAATTGATCGCGTTGGCTGTGAGAGCCGCGATGAACGGAACGCGCTCCTCCGGCAACAGGTCCCGGATGTTATTGGCTGCGGTGATCCCGTCCATGTCCGGCATTTCGATATCCATCAGGACGACATGAAAGTC
>CAYTBD010000297.1:0-3025 GCA_964435755.1 uncultured Rhodobacterales bacterium | reverse complement strand
GCGGCAGGCCTCGATCGCCTCGGCGCCGCTGGTGAC
Source organism: uncultured Rhodobacterales bacterium (assembly GCA_964435755.1). Lineage (GTDB taxonomy): Bacteria > Pseudomonadota > Alphaproteobacteria > Rhodobacterales > Rhodobacteraceae > DAINOF01. The sequence goes on along the minus strand of CAYTBD010000297.1, from coordinate 2,989 downwards.
GACAGCCGCCTCGTAGCCCAGCCGCTTCAGGATCTTGCTGCCGACCTTGCGGTTGATGGCATTGTCGTCGACGAGAAGGATATTGAGGTCATGCCGGTCCCGGGGTTGCGCCATGTCCGCGGCGGCGGCGTCGGCGTTCCGCGCATCCGGGGCCAGGGTCCGGGCCAGCGCCGCAAGCAATTGCTGAGATTTCGCAGGCTTGGTGAGGATCGCCGCATAGTTCATCGCGCTCACCTGCTCGCGAAAGCTGCGCTCGGTGGATGTGATCGAACTGAACAGTATCATCGGCGGCGTCCGGTCGCCGAGGGCCTTGTGCGCTGCTTCGGTAAACTCCAGCCCGTTCATCTCGGGCATCTTGAAGTCGACGATGACGACATCGAACGGCCCGGATCCCTGCAGATGCGAAAGCGCCTCCGAGGGCCGGGCCGCCTCTGTCGGCATGGCTCCCCAGTTCCGAAGCTTGTCGCTGATGATCAGGCGGTTGGTGCGGTTGTCGTCGAGGACCAGAACACGCGCGCCCTTTATGGCGGAAAGAAGATCGGCGTTGCGGGACCGTTTTGGCGGCGCCACGATCCGCCCGGGCAGCGTGAAGGAAAACTCCGTGCCTTCGCCGATCCGGCTGGTCACGGTGATTTCGCCGCCCATCAGTTCTACCAGCCGCTTGGTGATCACCAGCCCGAGCCCGGTTCCGCCATAGCGCCGCGTCGTGGACGCGTCGACCTGGCTGAAGGATTTGAACAGCCGATCCATGCGGTCCTCGGGAATGCCGATCCCGGTATCGGTCACGGTGAATTTCAGGACCGCCGTGTCCTCCCCCGCCGCAGGGGCTTCCTGCAGGGCGCAGGTGAGCACGACCTCGCCGACCTCCGTGAACTTCACCGCGTTGTTGAGCAGGTTCATCAGGATCTGTTTGAGGCGCACGGGATCGCCGAGGATCGCCGTCGGTACATCCGGCTCGATGCGGCAGGCCAGTTCGATCCCCTTTTCGCCGGCCCTCGAGGCAACCAGGTCCACCGAGGACTCGATGGCCACGGTCAGATCCATTGGCTCGGCCTCGAGTTCGAGAGCGCCGGCTTCGACCTTCGAGAAATCGAGAATGTCGTTGATGATCGTGAGCAGCGTGTCGGCGGCGGTCTCGATGGTGTCACAGAAGTCTTGCTGTTCGTCGTCGAGTTGCGTGTCCTTCAGAAGGGTGCTCATGCCAATGATGCCGTTGAGCGGGGTCCTGATCTCGTGGCTCATGGTGGCCAGGAACGCGCTCTTGGCCTCGTTGGCCGCCTCCGCGGCCTCCTTGGCCCGCTGCAGTTCCGTGATGTCCGTGAATGTCACCACCATGCCGCCATCATCGGTTCGGCGCTCCTCCAGGCGATACCATTCCTCGTTGCGCCGTTTCTGAAGCTTCGGGCCCTGCGGGTTGCCGTGCTCCGCGATGCGCTCCGCGATCCATGCCTCGGTGTCGTCGAGGGCGTCCGGGATCAGGCCGGCAGCGACGGACTTGCGGATGACCGTTTCGAAGGTCGCGTTCTCTTCGATATCCTTCTCGATGCCGGGATACATCATCCGCACATAGGTGGAATTCGCCAGCACGAGGCGATCGTTCGGATCGTAGAGCGCGAAACCCTCGGAGATGCTCTCGATGGCGTCGGTCAGCTGCGCGCGAGCCTGCTGTGCCTTGGCCTCGGCCTTGACCAGCCCGGCGGTGCGTTCCTCGACACGCTGCTCCAGCACGTCGCTGGCTTCCTTGAGCTGCGCCTCGTAAGCCGACTGGCGCCGCTGCATGGCGTTGAATGCCGAAACCACCTGGCCGATCTCGTCGTCGCTCTGCCAGTCGACGGCCTGACGCGACTTGCCTTGCTGCTCGCGGTTGATCGACTCCATGAGCAGGGCGAGCGGCCGTCCCACCGCCTGCTTGTTGGCTGCGATCGTCGCCATGATGACCGCGGCCAGCAGGATACCGGCAAGGGCGGCCGTCAGAAAAAGACGCTCTCCCCGCAACTGGGCCAGCCTCGCGTCCGTCAGCGCGAGGTCCAGCTGTCCTACGACGATTTCGCGGCCCGCTTCGCCAAAGACGATCTCCCGGCTGACGACGTATTCGGAGCCTTCGAGCTGATCCGTCGCGCCAACCGAGGCCACGAGGCGGTCGCGATCGTCGAAAACCGACGCGGCCAGCACGTCCTGATCCGTGATCAGGGATGCGAGGATCAGCTCCACTTGCGCGTCGTTCACGTTCCAGAGGGACTCGGCCAGAACGGCGCTCTGGATCTCGGCGAGACGCTCGAGCTTGGCGCGCAACTCCTCCTCGGCCTGCGCGCGCGCATTCAACTCGAACAGCGTGAACACCAGCATGGTCGACAGCAGCACGACCGGCACGACGAAAAGCAGCACCTTTGCCTGCACCGATCTCGGATGCGGCAGCCAGCGGGATCGCGGTCGAGCAGGCGCGCCGGTGCGGTCTGGCTGCGCGGCGGGTGACACTAGAATTGTTCCGAGAAGTACGCTTCTATGCTCCGATCGACATCCATGCCTGCAAGACCCTCGTTGAACCGGTCGCGAAGGCTGCGACCGTCCTCGTCGTCGTTGAAGCACAGATAGAGCGTATTTTCCGACAGCGGGCGCTCATCGAAGACGAGACGCTCCCGACCTTCCGCCAGCGACGGCTCGGTTGCCAGCAGATAGGCCAGAACCAACCGGTCGATCACGGCAGCGTCTATACGCTGGCGGAGCAACCGGCGCAGGTTCGTCAGGTCGTCCGACGCCGGCGCCACGTTGACCCAGCCGGTCCCCGCCTTCTGGTCGAATTCGTCGGTATTGGCGTAACCGAGCACGGTTCCGATCAGGAGCTCCTGCTCGCCAAGATCGTCGATCGTCGACCACGTGATCGGCGCGTCGGCGTTTTCCACCAGACCGAGCGGACCGAAGCCGATCGGCTCGGAGGCCACGAAGCCCTCCATATGTCGGCAGTGATAGCCGGGAAAATAGGCGACGACGT
>CAYTBD010000296.1:0-3795 GCA_964435755.1 uncultured Rhodobacterales bacterium | reverse complement strand
TCCCATCGCCGCGCCCGGCTCGATCCGGCCGATGCGGCGCACTAACTCGATGAGGACGACGGCGACAAGCGCCGCCCCCGCCGCGCCCGCCATTATCGGCCAGGTCGACACGGTGCCGGTCACGAGGAACGCGACGACGATCCCCGGCAGCACGACGTGGCTGATGGCGTCGCCGATCAGCGCCTGCCGGCGGAGCAGGAGGAAGTTTCCCGGCAGCGCGCAGGCCACCGCGGCGAGGATGCCGATCAGCATCGGCGTCAGGCTCAGCGCGACGAACTCGGCACCGGTCATGGGGCGACCCCGCGCGGTCCGCCGATCATCCGGTCGATCTCGGCGATCTGGTCGGGGGTGAGCACCGTCTCGATCTCCCGCAGCCCGTCGTAAAGCGAGGCCGCCGCCTCGTAGGCCGGAAGGCCCCGCAGGACCGCCCAGCGCCGTTCGTCGCGCAGCGCGCGGGCGGCGTTGGCACGCCCGATGTCCGTCGCCACGCCGTCGGGCCGCGCCAGCCCCTCGCGCACCAGCAGACGCCGCGTCAGCGCCTCGTAGACCGGCTGCCCCTGCGCCAGAGCGAGCAGCCCCTGCCGGCGGTGGACGCGGCGGTGGTAGCGGCGGTACCGGGCGAACGCGGCCAGCGTGCCCCGCGCCGGGGCGACGAGCAGCGACACGAGAAACAGCGCGAAGGCGGTCAGCACGATGATCGGCCCGGTCGGAAGGTCGGGCGCCGAGGCCGAGATCGCAGCGCCGAGATAGCCCGAGAGCCCGCCGAAGGCCCCCGCGACAAGCACGACGGTGTCGCTCCGCTCGCTCCAGAACCGCGCGGCGACGGGCGGGATGATGACGAGCGCGATGACGAGGATCAGCCCGACGATCTTGAGGCCCACGACCGTCACCGCAAGGACGAGCCCCATCGTGGCGAGGTCGATCCTGCGCGTGTCGATGCCGATCGTTGCGGCGTAGCCGGGGTCGAAGGCCACCATCGTCATCGGCCGGCGTAACAGCAGGACTGCCGCAAGCGCGAGCGCCCCGCCCACCGCGATCGTCACCGCGTCGCTGAAAAGCATCCCCGCCGTGGAGCCGAGCAGAAACGTCTCGAGCCCCGCCTGCCGGCCGGAACTCATCGTCTGGATGACCGTGAGAAGCACGATGCCGAAGCCGAAGAACACCGACAGGACGGCGCCGATGGCCGCGTCCTCGCCCAGCCGCGTGCGCTGGGACAGCCACTGCACCGCAAGAAGCCCCAGCCCTGCGGAGACGGCCGACCCCAGAAGCAGCCCGATCAGGTTCCGCCCGTCACCGCCCAGCGCCACCATCACGATGAAGGCGACCCCGATGCCGGGCAGCGTCGCATGGCTGATCGCGTCCGACACGAGCGCGCGCTTGCGCAGGAACAGGAAGGTCCCCGTCACGCCGGAGGCCGTGCCGAGCAGAGCCGCGCCGATCGCGACGAGCGTCGCGTTGTAGCCCAGCTGAAAGGTCAGCGCCTCGAGGAGCATCTCAGGCGAGGGCGAGTTGGTGGAGCTGCGCCTCGGCCAGCCGCCCGCCATAGGCCGACTGCAAATTCTCCGTGGTAAATGCCGTCTCCACGGGGCCTTCCGCGACCTTCCTCATGTTGACGATCAGCACCCGGTCGAAATAGTCGCGCACCGTGGACAGGTCGTGATGGACGACGACGACGGTCTTGCCCTCGGCCTTGAGGTCCTTCAGCACCGCGATGATCGCCTTTTCAGTCGCCGCATCGACACCCGCGAACGGCTCGTCGAGCAGGTAGAGGTCCGCGTTCTGCGCAAGCGCCCGCGCGAGAAAGACCCGTTGCTGTTGCCCCCCGGAAAGCTGCCCGATCTGCCGGTCGGCAAAGCCGTCCATGCCCACACGGGCCAGGCAATCCGTCGCGCGGGCGCGCTGCAACCGGCCGACCCTGCCCAGAAGTCCGAGTTCGCGGTAGAGGCCCATCAGCACCACGTCGCGCGCGCGGGTCGGGAAATCCCAGTCCACGCTCGCGCGCTGCGGCACGTAGGCGATGCGGTCGCGCGCCTCCTCGACGCTCCTCCCGAAAAAGGTCGCCTGCCCCGAAAGCGGGCGCACGATCCCGAGAGCGGATTTCAGAAGCGTGGATTTCCCGGCCCCGTTCGGTCCGATGATGGCCGTCATCGCCCCTTCCGCGAAGGTGGCATCGACCGAGAACAGCGCCGGTTTCTCCCGGTAGGTGACGGTGAGCCCGCGCACCGCGAGCGGCGCACTTGGCGCCGCCTCGGCCGGCTTGACGAGTTCGAGCGGGCTCATCGCGTCACCTCAGAGGCCCGCCGAAAGCCGGCCGTCCATGCCGCGCTCGGGGGCCGCGCCGCCAAGCGCGGAGGCGATCACGGTCACATTGTGGTCGATCATCCCGAGGTAAGTGCCCTCGTAGGTGCCGGGTTCCCCCATCGCGTCGGAGTAGAGCTCGCCTCCGATGATCACCTCGTGGCCCGCCGCCGCCGCGCCCTCGACGAGCGCGCGGATGTTCTGGTCGGAGACCGAGCTTTCGACGAAGACGGCGCCCACCTGGCGGTCGACCAGCAGGTCCACGAGGTCGCGGATGCGGACGAGACCCGCCTCGCTCTCGGTCGAGATTCCCTGGATACCGACCACGTCGAAGCCGTAGGCACGGCCGAAGTAGTTGAAGGCATCGTGCGCCGTGAGGAGAACGCGCTGCGGTTCCGGGACGGTCGCCAGAACCTCGTCCGAATATGCCGAAAGGCGTGCGATTTCAGAAAGATGGCTTTCCGCGTTCAACCGGAAGTCCGGCTCGCCCTCCGGGTGCGCAGCGATCAGCGCATCCCGCACCCCTTCCACGACGTGAGCCCAGAGTTCAGGGTCCATCCAGACGTGCGGATCGAAGCGGTTGTCGTAGTCGTCGTGGGCGACGAGAAGATCGCGCGGAACGGCCTCGCCCACCGCGACGACCCTCTGCCTGTCGGCGAGGTCGAGCAGGAACTCCTCCATCTGCGCCTCGAGGTAGAGCCCGTGCCAGAGCACGAGGTCCGCGCGGGTGAGCGCGAGGATGTCGGTCCGGGTCTGGCGATAGGCGTGCGGATCGACACCCGGCCCCATCAGCGCGCGCACATCCACCAGATCGCCGCCCACGGCTCGGGCCGCGTCCGCGATCATGCCCGTCGTCGCGACCAGCGTGAGCCGCTCCTGCGCGCGGGACGCCACCGGACTCGCACAGACAACGGCGGCCGCCGCCGTTGTCGCAAGAAACCGTCTTCTGTCGAATTGCATTCGTTACTCCATCTCGGACCCGTCCCGAGGCACCGTCCCATGAGTATGAGAATGATTTGCAGAAAGTCAACGAGAATGCGAACCATTCGCAAAAACAGTCCGGCCGTGTCTTTTGAGCGGGATCAAGGCAGGATGGTGTGCGTCGCGCTACATCGCGGCGGAGAATCGCGCCATGTCATCCGAACCCGTCTTTCGCACGAAGGGCATCACCAAGATCTACGAGACCGGTGACGTGAAGGTCTACGCACTCGCCGGCGTGGACCTCGACCTGTTCGAAGGAGAACTCGCCGTCCTGCTCGGCCCGTCGGGCAGCGGAAAATCGACCCTTCTCAACATCCTCGGCGGGCTCGACCGGGCGACCGAGGGCACCGTCTGGTTCCGCGACCACAACCTCATGGAGATGAGCGACCGCGAGATGACACGGTTCCGGCGGGACCACGTGGGCTTCGTCTTCCAGTTCTACAATCTCGTGGCCAGCCTGACCGCGCTCGAGAACGTCCAGCTGGTGACCGACGTCTCGATCGACCCGATGGACCC
>CAYTBD010000295.1:0-3796 GCA_964435755.1 uncultured Rhodobacterales bacterium | reverse complement strand
ACGCCCCGCATCGTGGGGTCGAGCGTGGCGAAGAGCATGTCCTCGGCCACGACCTCGGCCCCGGTCAGCCGGTTGAAGAGCGTCGACTTGCCCGCGTTCGTGTAGCCGACGAGCGCCACGATCGGGAACGGCACCTTCTCGCGCGCGGCGCGGTGCAGCTCCCGCGTCCTGACGACCTTCGACAGCTGCCGCCGGATGCGGGTGATCGCCTCGTCGATGGCGCGGCGGTCGGCCTCGATCTGGGTCTCGCCGGGGCCGCCCACGAAGCCGAGGCCGCCGCGCTGCCGCTCCAGGTGGGTCCAGGCCCGCACGAGGCGGGTGCGCTGGTAGCTGAGCGCGGCAAGCTCCACCTGCAGGACGCCCTCCCGCGTCCGGGCGCGATCGGCGAAGATCTCGAGGATGAGGCCCGTCCGGTCGAGGAGCTTCACCCCCCACTTGCGTTCCAGGTTGCGCTGCTGCACCGGCGTCACGGGTCCGTCGACGAGGACGAGCCCGATCTCCTGGGCCTCGAATCGCGCCTTCAGCTCCTCGAGCTTGCCTTCGCCGAAGAGGAGCCCGGGGCGCGGCTTCCTGAGCCGCACGACCTCCGCCCCCGCCACGTCCAGATCGGGCAGCGCATCCGCGAGCGACACCGCCTCGTCCAGAGCCGCCTTCGCCTCGCGGCGCTTCGGGTCCGACTGGATCTCGGGATGCAGAACGAAGGCGCGCATCCGCTCGCCATCGGATCCCGTCTCCAATTATTCGTCGCCATCGTAGAGGTTGATCGGCTGGGCCGGCATGATCGTCGAGATCGCGTGCTTGTAGACGAGCTGGGACTGGCCGTCACGGCGCAGAAGCACGCAGAAGTTGTCGAACCACGTGATGACGCCCTGAAGCTTCACGCCGTTGATGAGGAAAATCGTCACCGGAACCTTCGTCTTCCGGACGTGATTGAGAAATGCATCCTGCAGATTTTGTTTGTCCGAAGCCATCCGTCTTATCGCCTTTTTCTTGGCTCTGCGGTGATGCGCAGGCACAACTCTCTCAGTATTATCGGGCTGATCGCAAGATTCCACCCCCAAATCAGTCCGTTACCTTTCTTTCTGTCGCGCCGGGTCAGCCGCGCCAGAGGTCGGGGTTCAGCAGAGCGATAATGGCAAGGGTTTCAAGCCGCCCGATGACCATGGCCGCGGCGAAGATCATTTTCGCGGTATCGGGGAGCAGATCGAGCCTGACCGGCGCCTCTGCCGCGACATCGAGGAGCGGGCCGGTCGTCGAAAGCGACGCGATGGTGAGCAGCAGCGCGTCCTCGAAGGTCTGGCCCGTCAGCGCCAGAAGCCCCATCACGAGCGCGATCGACATCGCGAAGAGCATGAAGAAGATCCACGAGACATAGGCGCCCTGGCGGCGGAGCTGCCGGCCGACCACGCCGGAGCCGCCGACGGAGGACGGATGGACCAGCCGGTCGACTTCGCGCCGGCCATGCACGTAGAGCGCGTAGACCCGCAGGAGCTTGACGCCCCCCGCCGTCGTGCCGACGCCGCCGCCGAAGACGGCGAGCCCCATCAGGATGAGCCCGGGCGCCTCCAGCCCCGACCAGATGCGCGCGATCTCCCAGCTGCCGCTTTCGAAGCCGGTCGTGGTGAGGAACGACGCCACGGTGAACAGGCCGCCCCAGAAGGCGCGAAGACCGATCTCGACGTCGCGCTCGTCCTCGACCTCGAACGCCCCGGCCCAGTGGCGCAGGAACAGCACCACCGAGACCGACCCGATGATGGCGACCGCCATCCGGAGTTCGGGGTCGCGCGGGAGCGATTGCCAGCCCTCGGGCCGTTCCTCGCGCGCGTAGGCGAGCCGGGTGAGCGCGAAGACCAGAAAGAGCAGCACCAGCGCCTCGCCGCCGACGCCCGAGGCGGACCCGTTCACGCCGCCGACGGGCGAGATGCCGCTCGTGGAGAGCGTCGACATCGCATGGCAGAGCGCGACGAGCGGCGTGTCCCCGGCGAGGATGAGCGAGATCCAGAGCGCGCCGGTCAATCCCGCGTAGATCGGCAGGAGCTGGGCGGCGTAGCGCCTGAGGCGGTCCGAAGTGTCGCCGGCCCGCGCGAGCTGCTGGGTCATCGTCTCGGTCCCCCGCCCGATCTCGGAGGAGGACCGCACCTCGAAGCCGCCGAGATTGAGCGGCGCGAGGACGGCGACGGCCGTCACCCAGACGAGGAACCCGCCCATCCAGCCCACCTGCGCCCGCCACAGATGGACCGTCGGGGCGAGGCGGTCGGGCTCGAAGAGCGACGCGCCGGTCGTCGTGAGGCTCGAGACCATCTCGATGTAGCTGTTGAGAAAGCGCGTGGAGCCGACCGCCTCGTGGAACGGCACGGCGAGCATCGCCGGCAGGACGGTGAAGGCGGCCACCAGCGCGACGAGATGGCCCCGTCCCGGCCGGTCGCCTCCGCGGTTCGACGTCGCGACGGCGACGAAGGCGAAGAGGACGAGAAAGAGCAGCGAGGCATAGAAGAAGCTGCGCGCGGTGGCGTGGTCGGCCACGACCGCGGCATGCGCGGCGGGCACCAGCATCGACACGGCGCCGATCCCCATCAGGACGACGATGAACGGCAGATCGAGAAGACCCTTCCCCATCAGAAGAAGTCGATCGAGACCTGGAAGAGCCGCTCGACCTCGGGGACGTCCGCGGACATGGCGAAAAGCACGATGACGTCGCCTTCCTCGATCTTCGTGGAGCCGTCGGGCTTGATGATCTTTCCGGTGGACTTGCGGACCGCGCCGACCAGAACGCCCTCGGGGAAGTCGATGTCGCGGATCGTCTGGCCCGAGATCGGCGAGGTCGACAGGACCTGCGCCTCGATCACCTCGGCCTCGGCGTCTCCGATCGAGTAGACGCCCCGCACCCTGCCGTGACGGACGTGGCGCAGGATCGACGACACCGTCGTCTGCCGCGGGTTGATGTAGGCGTCGATGTCGAGCGGGTCCATCAGCGGGATCAGCGTCGGGTCGTTGATGAGGCTGATCGTCATGCCCGCGCCGACCTGCTTGGCGCGGACGGCGGCGAGGAGGTTGGTCTTGTCGTCGTCCGTGACCGTGAGGACGGCGTCGGCGCGTTCGACGCCCGCCTCGGTCAGGAGCTCGATACTCAGCCCGTCGCCGTTCAGCACGATCGTCCGCTCGAGCGCATCGGCGGCGCGCTCGGCGATCGGACGGTTCTTCTCGATGACCTTCGCGCGGACGCGTTCGGCCCGCGCCTCGAGCGCCAGGGCCACGGCGAGGCCGACGTTGCCGCCGCCGATGATCACCACGCGCTCCTGGCGTTTGACTTCCTTGCCGAAGATCTCGACCGTCCGGTTCACGTCGTCGAGATGGGAGAAGATGTAGATCTGGTCGTGCGCGAACAGCTGGTCGCCCGACTCCGGCGCGAAGAGCCGCCCCTTGCGGCGGACGCCGACGACGATGGCGCGCAGGGTGGAGAAGAGATCCGTCAGCTGCCGGAGCGGCGTGTTCAGCACCGGGCAGTCCTCGTCGAGCGAAATGCCGAGAAGCTGCACCTGCCCGTCGAGAAAGCTCTGCGTGTCGAAGGCGGCGGGCGCCTGCAGACGGCGCAGGGCGGCCTCGGCGACCTCGCGCTCGGGGCTGATGACCACGTCGATCGGCATGTGGTCGCGGCGGTAGAGATCGGAATAGATCGCCGTCAGGTAGGACTGCGAGCGCAGGCGCGCGATCTTGCGCGGCACGCCGAAGACCGAATGCGCGACCTGGCAGGTGACCATGTTGACCTCGTCGGAATAGGTCGCCGCGATCACCATGT
>CAYTBD010000294.1:0-3813 GCA_964435755.1 uncultured Rhodobacterales bacterium | reverse complement strand
TTCGATCCCGCGGCCCTCGCGCGGCGCGTGATCGAGGAGGCAGGCTATCCCGCCGACGCGGGGCGGGAGCCTCTCACGATCATGCTCGACCTCGCGCGGGACGCCCTGGAGCCCGACCTGCCGCAGGGCGCCACGCACATGACGACGGCCTTCGGGCACGCCTGCCGGCACACGGCCGCCGACATGGCCTTCCCGATCTGGGCGGCCCACCGGCTGACCCGCGCGCTCGATGCCGCGCGGTCGGAGGAGCGCCTGCCATGGCTCCACCCGGACGGCCAGGCGCAGCTCGCCGTCGCGTTCCAGGACCGGCGGCCGTCGCGCATCGTCGCGCTGGCGTTGACGGCCGCCTCGCCCTCCGCCCCGACCGGCGACGACCTGCGCGAGGCCCTGACCCGCGAGGTCATCGAGCCCGTCTTCGCGCAGAGCCCTCTCGGGCCCGACAGCGCAACGCGCCTCGTCTGCGTCGCGCCCCCCAAGGAAGGCGGGCCGGGCGCGCATTCGGGGCTGACGGGCCGCAAGCTCGCCGACGACAGCTACGGCGGGCTGGTCCGGCAGAGCGCCACGGCGATGAGCGGCAAGTCGCCCGCCCGGATCGACCGCACCGCGTCCTACGCGGCGCGCCACGCCGCGCGCTCGGTCGTCGCCGCGGGCCTCGCGTCGGAATGCGAGGTTCAGCTGTCCTACGTGATCGGCGACGAGCGGCCCGTCACGGTCGAGGTGGACACGTTCGGCACCGGCGGCATCGCCGACGCGAGGATCTCCGACCGCCTCGCCGAAACGCTCGATTTCCGGGTTGCGGCGATCGCGGAGCGGTTCTCGCTCTGGGACTTGCCGGCGCTGCGCGACGGCCGGTTCTATCGCGATCTGGCAACCTACGGACACATGGGACGCGACGATCTCTCTCCGCCCTGGGAGGATACGGAGGCCGCCGAAAGGCTCGCCTGACACGGTTACTTTCCGCGCCCGACATCGATCAGCGAGAATGCCGCCATCGCGAGGGTCGTGGCGGGGCCGGCGATCCGCCCCCGTGCGAGCTGGACCACCGCCGCGAACAGAAGCAGAAGCGCGAGGGCGGCGCGCAGATCGATGCTGTCCTCGGTCTGCCTGCGGATGTCCGCGTCGAGCTTCATCAGTCCGAACTGCAGCGACGGGCCGACCGGCGGCGGTGTCGGCGGCGGGACGATCCTGGCAACCTCGGATGCCTTGATGGCGTCGACGACCGGATCGGCGGGGCCCCGGAACGACACGATCACGCTGCCGGTGTTGGGCCGGGCCACGACCTTGTCGACCTCCGCGAGCGCGGCGATGCCGTCGGCGAGCGCGCCCATCGCGTCCGCGTCGATCCGCTTGCGAAGGCGCAGGCGCAGACGGCCGTCGGTCGCATGCACGCGCTCCAGGACCACCGGGCGCGGCCCCTCCGGCGATGGGTGCCCGTCAGGCACCGGTCCCCTCGGTCGTGTCACCGGCATCGGCCTCGGCGTCATCCGGCTCTCCGGCTTCCGACCGGGCGCGCCGGACCTCCGCCTCGAACTCCGCCGCGATGTCCTCCATGTGCTCGTAGACCTCGGCGCCCGCCTTCTGGAATTCCTTGTAGGCGACGGCGCCGGTCCGCACGGCGGCGCGCATGACGGGCCGTCCCGCCCGGCTCAGCGCATGCGCCACGCCCGGCACGAGCAGCACCGCCCCCGCCGCCACCGCCGCACCAAAAAGAAAGCTCCTGTTCATGGCATATCCCCGGTTTTCGCCGACCATAGCTCAAACGGCCGCTGTCGGCCAATCTTCCGGAGTCTTCGGGCGCTCCGCCTTGAGAAAGGTCAAGACCCCGGCTTCGCGCGGGCGGCACGGCACCGCGATAGACGGACGGACGCGACACCGGATGCTTCTCAGGACTCCAGGGTGATCGCGAGCCAGGTGCCGGGTTCGTCGTCCTCGACCGGCCAGAGCCGCCGGCCCGCGGGCGGGGCGACCGGCGCGCCATCGAGGCGGAACGACAGGCGGAGCACCGTACCGCCCCTGCGCCGTTCGAAGACGGGCGCGCCGTCCGTGCCGTCCGAATACGCGACCTCGCCGTCGAGAAAGAGGTCGGGCAACTTGCGGCGCTCCTCCAGAAGCCGCCGGGTAAGCGAGAGTTTCCGTCGGTCGAGCGGTCGCGTCAGCACCGTCTCGTCATCGAGCGCCCGGCGCAGCAGGCCGAAGTCCACCTCGCGCCTGTTGTCGGGGTCGGTCACGGCATAGCTCGCGATCTCGCAGCCCTGATAGATGTCCGGGATGCCCGGCGAGATCATCTTCAGCGCGACCTGCAGCAGCGACAGCCGGTCCGCGATCTCGAGGATCGGACGCACCGCCTCGGGCGGGTCCGCGAAGGTTTCGCCGAGCGACCGGGCGTAGTCGCGCGCGGGCTCCTCCACGCCGCGGTCGGGCATGCTCCAGAACGTCACGCGCTTGGCCTCGCGCAGCGCCTTCTCGACATGGGCCGCCAGACGATCGGGCACCTCCGGCTCGCCCGCCAGCGCGAGCACGGACTGGGCCAGATACCAGACGAGGTTCGGCGCGATGCGGGCGTCGGCGCGCGCGGCGCACATCTCGTGGAAGTCGAAGAACGCCTCCGGCGCGTGCGTGATGGCGGCGATCCGCATCCGCGCGTCCTCGGAGCGCTTGGTGTCGTGGGACGACGTGAGCGTCAGGCCGTGAGGCATCTCGGCGCCGCGCCGCGCCAGGCGTCTCGCGAACGCCGCGGGCGACAGCGCCTCGTCATCGGGCTCGCCGCCGACCTCGTTCGCCGAGAGAAGCGGCACCTCGCGGTAGAAGACGGTGTCCTCCTGCGACTTCGCGATGACCGCGCCGGTCACCTGCTGGAAACGCACGCGCAGCCGGCCCGCCTCCGGGGTCCGGCGCAGCAGGACGTCGGCGAAGAAGGGGATCGCGCCGGGATAGGGGTTGGCGTCGACGGCGGCCTCCGCCGTATCGCGGACGAGCGCGGCGTCGGCCTCTCCGATCCGGTCCCGGCCCATGTAGGTCCGGTAGCGCGGGAAGGCCGCGACGAACTCGACGATGGCGTGGCGCAGCGCCTCGGGGCCGAACTCGACGCCGATGGGGTCGTCCGCCGCGATCCCGCTCAGCATCCCGTGCAGCAGCCAGAGCTCGGCCGAAAGATCCTCGGTGAGGATCTGCCGCTTGGCGCGGGCAAGCACGTCGGTGAGCAAGGCGTAGCGGCTGGTGACCTCCCGGTAGCGCGCATCGACGGTCACACGTCCGTCCGCGTTCGTCGCGATCTGCGCGAAGCGGCGCGCGGTCTCGTAGCCGGTCGTCCCCTCGATGGGCCAGGGCGGCAGCCGCTCGTCTCCGGTGAGGATCTTCTCGACCCAGATCGGGACGTCCGGGGCGCGGGACCGGAGCCGGTCGATATAGCCTTCCGGGTCGGCGAGGCCGTCGATATGGTCGACGCGGATGCCGTCGACGGTCCCGCTCTCCAGCAGATCGAAGAGAAGCCGGTGGGTATCGTCGAACACCGCCTCGTCCTCGACCCGGACCCCGACGAGACCCGTGATGTTGAAGAACCTCCGGTGGGTGAGCGCGTCCTGCTCGGTCCGCCACGAGACGAGCCGCCACGGCTGGGCGGCGTGGAGCGCGCGGATGCGGTCCGGCGTGGGAGCGTCGCGGGCGGCCTCCAGTTCGCCACAGGTGCAAAGCGGCACGCGAAGACCCGCGATCTCGAGCGACGGCCCGTCGGGCTCGTCCACGACATGCGCCCCGCCGCCCGCCAGGACGGTCTCGAAGTGATCCTCGAGCCACGGCAGCCGCAGCCGCTCGCTC
>CAYTBD010000293.1:0-3814 GCA_964435755.1 uncultured Rhodobacterales bacterium | reverse complement strand
GTTTGCCCGCCTGTCCTTCCCGGTGGTGTCGTTCGAATTGGTCAGGCCGGCCATGAAGATGACGCCCGCCTCCTGGCAGAGCGCCTGAACCGCGACGGCCACGCCCGAGGACGAACCGCCGGTGATCATGACGGCGCCGTCCTTTTCGATCATCGAGCGGGCCGAGGCGCGCGCGGCGTCCGACTTGGTCTGGGTGTCGCCGGTGACGTACTCGACCTTCTTGCCGAGAATCCCGGTCCCGTCGAGCGTCTTCGACGAGAAGGTGTTCATCATCCCACCGTCACCGCCGCCATTGAGGTGCTCGACGGCAAGCTCGTAGGCGCGTAGTTCGTCGGCGCCCTCATCGGCATAGGGGCCGGACTGAGGCACGTTGAAGCCGAGCGTTACGGTCGAGCCGCTGGGCTCGTTTGTGAAGCTCTGGGCCCAGGACGCGCTGGTGAAGATGGTCGGCAGTGCAAGGCCCGCGCCAGCGACGGCGCTGGACTTCAACAGACCACGACGAGTCAATCTCGATCGAGACATGTAGTTTCCTCCCTCTGAAACTTTATTGCGCCCGCTCCTCCACGAACGCAAATTCCTTCCGAATAAACCTCATGTTCGACGGCGGGTTTCCGCTTTTCAAGCTTTACTAGAAGGTCGCCAGGACAGTTGTAAATCCATCTACTCAAAGCCCTCCAAGACTGCAAATTCCTTTACCTAACTAAAATCATTGGAGAATCGGAACGGGATGCTCCAAATTAAGGCAGCAAACCTGAACCGGGGTCCGAAATGCGAGCTATTCTGGCCGGCCTGCTGGCCGCGGTCGCCATGCCGGCACATGCCGACTGCCCGCCGGTGCCGGACCGCAGCAGCGAACTGACCGGTCTGTTCGAAGCGGCGCGCGCGGCGCCGGACGAACGCGCCGGCCGCGCGCTGTCCGAGCGGATGTGGGAGATCTGGACGGACGCGCCTGACGAGGCGGCCCAATCGCTCCTCGACCGGGGCATGGCGGCGCGCGAGGTCTACGATTTCCTTGGCGCGCTCGACGCCTTCGACCGGCTCGTCGACTACTGTCCCGATTACTCGGAGGGGTACAACCAACGCGCCTTCATCTACTTCCTGAACGGCGAGATGGAGAAGGCGCTCGAGGATCTGGATCGCACGCTGGAGATCACGCCGCGCCACGTGGGCGCGCTGTCGGGCCGTGCGCTGACGCTGATCGCGTTGGGACGCAACGAGGACGGGCAGGAGGCGCTCCGGCGGGCGCTCGATCTCAACCCGTGGATCCCCGAGCGTGGCCTGCTCGCCCAACCGCCCGGCGACGACATCTAGCCAAGCACCTCGCCGACCGCCTCCCGCGTCGCGCCGATCACGACGTCCGCCTCCTCCCGCGTGAGGCAAAGCGGCGGCGCGAAGCCAAGGATGTCGCCCTGCGGCATCGCCCGCCCGAGGACGCCGCGCCGTCCGAGCGCCGCTGCGACCGCCGCGCCGATCTTCCGTCCGGGATCGAAGAACCGGCGGCTGTCCCGATCCTCGACGAATTCGACCGCGCAGAGCATCCCCTCGCCGCGCACCTCCCCGACGTGCGGATGCGCGCCCAGTGCGTCGGTCATGCCCGCGACGAGGTAGGCGCCGACCTCCCCCGCATTGGCGACGAGGTTCAACTCGTCCACCAGCCTGAGGTTCGCCACGCCCGCCGCAGCCCCGATGGGATGCGCCGAATAGGTCCAGCCGTGCCCGAGAGGCCCGTTCTCGTCGGTCCCGCGCTCCAGCACCGTCCACAGCTTCTCCGACACGATGGATCCCGACAGCGGCGCATAGGCCGAGGTCAGCCCCTTGGCGATGGTGATGATGTCGGGGCGAAGTCCGTAGTGCTCCGACCCGAACATCGTCCCCAGCCGCCCGAAGCCGGTCACGACCTCGTCGGCCACCAGAAGGATGTCGTTCTTCTCGAGGATCGGCTGGATCGCCTCCCAATAGCCCGCCGGCGGCGGCACGATGCCCCCGGTCCCCAGCAGCGGCTCCGCCCAGAACGCCGCGATGGTGTCGGCCCCTTCCCGCTCGATCAGCGCCTCGAGGTCCGCCGCGCAATGCGCCGTGAAGTCCGCCTCGCTCATCGCGATGTCAGGGCGGCGGAAATGATAGGGCGCCTCGGTGTGGAGCACCTGCACGAGCGGCAGGTCGAATTTCTTGTGGAACAGCTCCAGCCCGGTGAGCGAGCCCGTCATCAACCCCGACCCGTGATACCCCCGCCAGCGGCTGATGATCTTCTTCTTCCCGGGGCGGCCGAGGATATTATTCATGTACCAGATGAGCTTGACGTTGGTCTCGTTCGCGTCCGACCCGCCAAGGCCGAAATAGACCTTGGACATGTGCGCGGGCGCCCGGTCGAGGATCATCTTCGCCAGCGTGATCGACGCCTCGGTTCCATGCCCCACATAGGCGTGGTAATAGGCGAGCTCCTTCGCCTGATCCGCGATGGCCTCGGCGATCTCGCTCCGTCCGTAGCCCACGTTCACGCAGTAGAGCCCCGCGAAGGCGTCGAGCAGACGATTGCCGTCGCGATCCTCGATGTAGACGCCCGAGCCGCCCGTGATCACGCGCCCCGGCGCCTCGCCGCGCGCGTGCTGGGCGAGGTGGGTCGAGGGATGGAGAAAACTCTCCCGATCCCATTGGCTCAACTGGTCGTTCGTCAGCATCCTGTGGTCCTTTTCTTGGCCGTCGTTCCCGATCAGGCCGGAATGGCCTGTCCCAGCCCGGCGGCGCGCCGCTCCCTTGTCGTGCAGTCGCAGACCACGGCGTCCTGCCCGGTGACGGCCCGGGTGTAGAGGTCCATGTCGAGGTTCCGGCCGGTGACGACCGGCGCCACAGGCCGCGCGGGCAGCTCCACCTTCCACGCCGGCCGAGACGACGCTGGCATCCTTCGATCACGCGGCATTCGCACCTTTCCAAGGGTCTGTTCAGGAGGAGGATTTCCCGTTGCGCCCGGCGGCATCCCGCTTGATCGGGCACCCTCCGTGCGCCACCCCTTGTGCACAACAGGACGGGATTTGTCCACGGGGCGCCGCAATCATGCAAGCCGCTGCGGCGCGGGCGGACCACTCTGTTCCGGATCGATGCTTGCGGCAACGGAGGTTTCATGGACGCGTCACCCGCCCCCTTCAGCGCCGCGGAGTACCAGCGGCGCCTCGGCCTCACGCGCGAGGCCATGGACCGGGCGGGGCTCGACCTCCTCTTCGTCACCGACCCGTCGAACATGCACTGGCTCACCGGCTACGACGGGTGGTCGTTCTACGTCCACCAGGGCGTCATCGTCTTTCCGGACGCCGACCCGATGTGGTGGGGCCGGTCGCAGGACGGCAACGGCGCCAGCCGCACCGTCTGGATGTCGCAGGACCGGGTGCTGCGCTACGCCGACTGGTACGTCCAGTCGCTCGTCCGCCATCCGATGGAGGATCTCGCCGAACACGTCCTCTTCATGGGTCACGGCGCAAGCCGGATCGGCGTGGAGATGGACAACTACTACTTCACGGCCCGCGCCCATCTCGCGCTCTTCGACATGCTGCCCGAGGCCACGCTCGTCGACGCGACGGGCCTCGTGAACTGGCAGCGCGGCATCAAGTCCGAAGAAGAGGTCGCCTTCATGCGGAAGGCCGCCCGGATCTCGGAAAGGATCGTCGACGGCCTTCTCGAACGGGTCGAGCCCGGCGTCCCGAAAAACGAGATCGTGGCCGAGATCTACGGCGACGCGATCCGGGGCGTCGACGGCGTCTGGGGCGACTATCCCGCCATCGTGCCGCTGCTGCCCTCGGGACCCGATGCTGCCGCGCCGCAT
>CAYTBD010000292.1:0-3825 GCA_964435755.1 uncultured Rhodobacterales bacterium | reverse complement strand
CGCTCGACATGGGGGCCGTCGTTCCCTTCGTGCTGTGGTTCAACACCGGGGCCGGGCTGGCCTATGTCATCGCGGGTCTCGGGCTCTGGCTGGGGCTGAGATGGTCCCTCCCGCTCTCGCTCGCGATCTTCGCGGCAACGCTTCTGGTCTTCGCGGGCTTCGGCCTGCATGTCGCGCAGGGCGGGGCATTCGAAATGCGGACCGTCCTCGCCATGACGCTGCGCAGTGTGGTCTGGGGGGCGATTGTCTTCGCTGCGCGAGGGGTCTGGTAGTACTGCAGCAGTTCAGCCGGTCGTTCCGCGGCTGCCGGGGCAACGCTGCTATTTCGGCCGCAGATCGATTCATGCTCACCCGCGGATGCCCGGGGGAGTCCTCGCCTCACTCCTGCCGGGCAACCCTGTCAGCCGCGGACGGTCCTCCTCGGCGAAGACGGGTGTCGAGAGCGTCCGGGGCGATCATGATGTCGGCGAGCGTATAGCGGTCCAAAACGGAGAGCATCGCGTCCAGCGACTCGCTGAGGATTGGCGGCAGCCGGCAGAGGCCGGTGATGCGACATGCATTGTCCGGGCGGAAGCATTCGACCAGGGCAAAGTCAGCTTCGGTCATGCGCAGCACGCTGCCTATCTTGATCTGGTCGGGCGGTAGCGATAACCGGAAGCCGCCGCCGGGGCCTCGCACGCCATCCAAGAAGCCTGCGCGCGTCAGACCACGAACGACCTTCTTCAGATGGGCGGCGGAAATTCCGTAGAGGCGGGCGGCCTCTTCGACGGTAACGGTCTGCTCGGGCCGACTCGCCGCAAGGATAAGCAGCCGCAGCGAGAAATCCGAGAACTTCGTCAGGCGCATGGCAACCTCCTTTGCCGGTGAGGAACGTGCTCCGGGTTCCGAAGCGCGTCCGCTGTCGCATGTATCGGCGACAGAAAGATCATTCTTGTTGATCTTAATCAAAGTCGGGCCGACGGCAGAAGTGGGAAAGAGGGCAGGACAAAAAGAGTAGAATGAATGTCCCTTTTCGCCTTCCGCGTACCGCTGGTGATCCGCATGGCTGCATGTGTGGTCCTTTTCCTGCTGAGCGCCCTGCCCGTCGTCGCGCAGGGGCCGTACCTGCCCTCCCTGCTCAACAGCGTTCCGCCCGGCGAACTCGTCGCGGACGCCGACGCATACGGCGAGATTCGCGATGATCTTCCGGTCGCTCCGGTCTTGCGGAACGGAGAGACGGTCGCCTGGGCCTTCATCACCTCCGATTTCGTCGGCACGACGGGCTACTCGGGCAAACCCATCCACGTCCTCGTCGCGGTCGAAGAGGAGGCCCGGGTCGCGGGCGTCAAGCTGGTCAAGCATTCCGAGCCGATCGTGCTGATCGGGATTCCCGAGGCGAAGATGGCCCGGCTCACCGAGAACTATGCCGGACTGGACCTCGTGGCCGAGGCTGAAGCCGGTGGCGACGCGCACGATCTGGATATCATCTCCGGCGCCACCGTGACCGTGATGGTCATCGACGATTCGATCGTCCGATCCGGGCTGAAGGTCGCCCGCGCGCTGCGCCTTGGCGGCCTCGCGCCGCAGGCCGATCGCGGCCCCCCGCCAGAGATCGACACCGACGCCGAGCCGCCGCAGGACTGGAGCGAGGCGGAGGGAGACGGCACGGTCAGACGCCTCATGCTCGACGCCGGTCAGGTGAACGAGGCCTTCGAGGAACTGGGCGATCAGCGCGCCACAGACCGGCCCGTGGGTTCGACGCCCGACGAAACCTTCATCGAAATGCAAGCCGCACTCGTGAGCGTTCCGGCGATCGGACGGGCACTTCTCGGCGAGCGGGAGTACGCCAGCCTCGAAGCCTGGCTCGACGACGGAGAACACGCGATCCTGGTGGCAGGACGGGGGCTCTATTCCTTCAAGGGGTCGGGCTACGTCCGCGGCGGCATCTTCGACCGGATCGTCCTGGTGCAGGACGATATGTCGGTGAGGTTCCGCGACCGCGGTCATCGTCGCGCAGGCGAGATCGCGCTGGCGGGAGCGCCCGCGTTTCAGGAACTCGACATCTTCAAGATCCCGGCCGACGCAGACTTCGAACCGTCGGAGCCATGGCGGCTTCAACTGCTCGTTCAGCGCGAGGTCGCCGCGCTCGAACGCCTTTTCGTCACCTTCGATCTCGGCTACGCGCTTCCCGACCGCTACCTCCAGCCTGTCGCGCCGCCCGAAGTCCCGTCAGAGGGCGCGGGTGCCACGGCGGACGATGAGGAAGACGCCGCGCAGGCTGCCCTCTGGAAGCGGATCTGGCGCGACAAGACGGTCGAGATCGCCGGAGTGGCGGCCATGCTGGTCGTGCTGACGGGCGCCTTCTTCTTCCAGAACCAGCTCACGCGGAGCGCCCGCGCGGTGAGCTGGTTCCGGACCGGCTTTCTCGTCCTGACGCTCGTGTTCCTTGGCTGGTACGCCAATGCGCAGCTCTCGATCGTGAACCTGATGGCGCTGGCCAATTCGCTCGCCAACGGGTTCAGCTGGCAAGCCTTCCTGCTCGACCCGCTGACCTTCATCCTCTGGTTCTCGGTCGCGGCGGCGCTCATCTTCTGGGGACGCGGCGCGTATTGCGGATGGCTCTGCCCGTTCGGCGCCCTTCAGGAACTGACCAACCGGATCGCCCGCGCCCTGCGCGTGCCGCAGTGGCGGCTGCCCTGGGGCTTGCACGAGCGTCTATGGCCGCTGAAGTACATGATCTTTCTTGGCCTGTTCGCCGTCACGCTCGCATCGCTCGACACTGCCGAGCGTCTCGCGGAAGTGGAGCCTTTCAAGACGGCGATCATCCTGAAGTTCGATCGCGCCTGGCCGTTCGTGCTCTACGCGCTCGTGCTTCTCGGCATCGGTCTCTTCGTCGAACGTTTCTACTGCCGCTATCTCTGTCCACTCGGCGCGGCCCTCGCGATCCCGGCACGGATGCGGATGTTCGACTGGCTGAAGCGCTACCGCGAGTGCGGGAGCCCCTGCCAGACCTGCAGCAACGAATGCATGGTCCAGGCGATCCATCCGGAAGGACAGATCAACCCCAACGAGTGCCTGAACTGCATGCACTGCCAGGTGCTCTACCACTCCGAAGAGAAATGTCCGGTCGTCATCCGCCAGCTCAAGCGGCGGGAGAAGGCCGCGGCCGGCGATGCTGGACCGCACCATCGAGAACCATCCCAACCAGAAGAAAGGGAAAGTCCATGTCTGAGAAAAAGTCCACAGAACGCAGCGGAAGACTCGGCATAAGCCGGCGCGGCCTCCTTGGCGCAACTGCGGGCGGCGCCGCCCTCATCGGCGCAGGCGCCACCTCGCGCATGGCGCTCATGGGCGGCGCTGCCGTCGGCGCCACGGCCGTGACGACAGGTGCCGCCTCGGCTGCATCCGGGGCGGCGGCGCTCGCGCCTGGCGAACTGGACGAGTACTACGGTTTCTGGTCCTCGGGCCAGACGGGTGAATTGCGCATCCTGGGTGTGCCTTCGATGCGCGAATTCATGCGGATCCCGGTGTTCAATCGCTGCTCCGCCACCGGCTGGGGTCAGACCAACGAGAGCCTCAAGATCTTCAGGGACGGGATGCTGCCCGAGACGAAGGCCTATCTCGAGGCGCAGGGCAAGCAGATCCACGACAACGGCGACCTGCACCACCCGCACATGTCCTTTACCGAAGGCAAGTACGACGGCCGCTTCCTCTTCATGAACGACAAGGCGAACACCCGTGTGGCGCGGGTCCGCTGCGACGTGATGAAATGCGACAAGATCGTCGAGATCCCGAACGCCAAGGCGATCCACGGCCTGCGTCCGCAGAAGTGGCCGCGCACGGGAT
>CAYTBD010000291.1:0-3837 GCA_964435755.1 uncultured Rhodobacterales bacterium | reverse complement strand
GACGGCTCTGCGCGCTGCCGGCGCTCTGGGTGGGGCTGCTCTACGATCAGGGCGCGCTCGATGCCGCCTGGGATCTCGTGAAAGGCTGGGATGCCGAGACGCGGGACGGGCTTCGCGTCGCGGCCTCGGTCTCGGCGCTCGACGGCGAGAGCCACGGAATCCGGATGCACGACCTCGCCGCGGAGGTGGTCGAGATCGCGGAGGCGGGGCTGAAGGCCCGGGCGATCCCGGGCTCCGGCGGACTGGTGCCCGACGAGACGCATTTTCTCAACGCGCTCAAGGACAGCGTGGAGACCGGGATCACGCCGGCCGACGAACTCATCGCGAGATACGAGGGCGAGTGGGCGGGCGACGTGACCCGGGTCTTCGGCGAGTACAGCTACTGAAGACCATTGCGAGGTGGGCGTTGCCCCCCTCGCGCTCCCCCCAGGATATTTGAGGCTCGATGGAGGCGAAGGGGCGCGCGCCCGTCAGTCCGCTGCGACGCCCATCACGAAGGCGCGGACCTTCTCGTGGCTCGTCTCGCAGGGCTTGAGGAGCGCCTCGCCGGACGCAAGCCTGTAGAGATTGAAGCTGACACTGTCGGTCCCGCCGAGCTCCTCCGCCAGCAGCTTCTGGCTGCGGGCGCAGGAGAACTGCGACTTCACGATTCGGTAGCGCCGGCCTTCGAACGTGCCGCCGTAGCCGCCAACCGGCAGGGCGTCGAATGCGGCGAGAAAATCCGGGGCGGCGATCAACTCGGGTCACTGCCCCCGGCGCGCGGGATGTTGGATCGCGTGAAGCTGTCGTCGCCGGCGTCCCATGCGCTGGAGGACCGTCCGCCACCTCCCCCGGGGGCGAGCGGGTCCGGACCGAACCGGTTCGGGCCCGGCGTTCCCGGGAACAGGTAGATCACCAGCAGGATCAGCGAGCCGACGACCGGGACAAGCAGGAGGAGCAGCCACCAGGCCGACATGTCCCGGTCGTGGAGCCGTCGGCCGCCGACGCAGATCGAGGGCAGGAAGACGGCGAGGCTGAAGAGCGGCTGGAACACCCGTGTCGTGTTCTCGCCCCACCCGAACAAAGCGCTGTCGACGAAGCCCGCAAGCAGGTTGCCGAGGATCAGGAACAGGAACCACCACCAGTATTCCGATCGCGGGGCGCGGCCCGAGATGATGATGTACTTCTGAAAGCAGGTCCTGACGGCCTCTTGAAATCCCATGGCAGCTATCCCGACTTCTTCTTTTCTCCGATCCGCGGCTCGGTGCCTGCAATCAGGCGGCGAATGTTCGCATGGTGCCTGAGGAAGATCAGCAAGGCCAGAACGATCGACATGGCGACGAGGTCCCGGCCGCCGAGGAGCGCGGCATAAAGCGGGGTCAGCGCGGCGGCGGTCAGCGCCGAGAGCGACGAGATGCGCAGCAGGATCGCCATCACGGCCCATGTCGCGCAGGCCATGAGCCCGAGCGGCCAGTCGAGCGCGAGGACGACGCCGAGGAAGGTGGCGACCCCCTTGCCGCCCTTGAACCCGAGCCAGACCGGCCAGAGATGGCCGAGGAAGGCGAAGACGGCGGCGACCTGCGCCGCGTCGTCACCGACGAGACCGCGCGCGGCGATGACGGCGGCGGCGCCTTTGCCCGCGTCGAGGACGAGCGTGAGGAAGGCCGCGAGCTTGTTGCCCGTGCGCAGCACGTTCGTCGCGCCGATGTTGCCCGAGCCGATCCGGCGGATGTCGCCGAGCCCCATGATCCGGGCGATGACGATGCCGAAGGGCACCGACCCCAAAAGGTAGGCGAGGGCGGCGACGATCAGCAGGATCGCGGGGGTCGAGGTGATCTCGGGCATGTCAGTCTCCGAAGACCCGGCGGCCCGCGACCCAGGTGGCGAGCACCTTTCCCTGCATCCGCTGGCCATCGAACGGCGTGTTCTTCGACTTCGAGCGCAGCCCGAAGCGGTCGAGCACGAACGGCGCTCCCGCGTCGAACAGGACGAGATCGGCCGGCGCGCCTTCGGTGAGGCGGCCGGTGTCGAGGCCGAGGCGCTTCGACGGGTTGAGCGACATGGCGCGAAAGAGCGTGGGCAGATCGAGATCGCCCGAGTGGTAGAGGCGGAGCGCGGCCGGCAGGAGGGTCTCGAGACCCACCGCGCCCGAGGCGGCTTCCTCGAAGGGAAGACGCTTCGATTCCTCGTCCTGCGGCGTGTGCATCGACGAGATGACGTCGATCAGGCCCTCGGCCACCGCTTCGACCACCGCCATCCGGTCGTCCTCCGACCGCAGCGGCGGCTTCACCTTGAAGAAGGTGCGGTAGTCGCCGACGTCGAGTTCGTTGAGCGTGAGGTGGTGGATCGAGACCCCCGCCGTGATATCCAGCCCCGCGGCCTTCGCCCGGCCAAGCCGGCGCAGCGCGCGGGCGGTGGTGACCTGATCGGCGTGGTAGCGCACGCCCGTCATCTCGACGAGCGCGAGGTCGCGGTCGAGACCCATGCGTTCGGCCATCGGGCTGACCGACGGCAGGCCCTTCAGCGAGGCGAACTTGCCGGAGGTCGCGGCCGCGCCCGCTGACAGGCCCGGGTCCTGCGGGTGGCCGATGACCAAGGCATCGAGCTGCCTCGCGTAGGTCAGGCAGCGACTTGCCACCTTCGTGTCGGTCACCACGCTGTCGCAATCGGTGAATGCCACCGCGCCCGCGTCCATCATGAAGCCGATCTCGACCATCTCGCGGCCCTGCCGGCCCTTCGTCAGCGCCGCCATGGAGAGCACCCGGACGGGGGCGGCCTCGTTGGCGCGCCGCGTCACGAACTCGAGCGTCTCGGGATTGTCGATGGCCGGGAGAGTGTCGGGCCGCGTGACCATGGTCGTCACGCCGCCTGCCGCAGCCGCGAGACCGGCGGAGCGGAAGCTCTCCTTGTGGCGCTCGCCGGGTTCGGAGACCTTCACGCCGATGTCGACGAGTCCGGGGGCGAGGAACCGGCCGGCCGCGTTGCGCGTCGAAACCGCATCGAGCCCGTATGGCTCCGGATCCTCGAACACGCGCGCGATGACACCGTCCTCGATCAGTACCGCGCCCTCGCGGACGTCGCCCGCCACGGGGTCGATCAGGCGGGCATTGGTGACAAGCGTGGCGGTCATTCCGCGGCGGTCTCCGCTTGGGCGCGGGCGCGCGCGGCCTCGATTTCGGCCCTCGCGCGTTCGGGGTCGGCAAGATACTTCAGAAGGTGCTTGTCGCCCTGCGCCGTGACTACCTGCACGTAGCTGCCGAGGATGCGGACCGTCTCGATGTCGGCCAGCGCCATGTTGCGCCAGCCGGGGCCTTCCAGACGTGTCTCGGTAAGGGTCCATTCGACGGCCAGTTCCTCCGAGGCGAGATACCAGCCGCGCAGACCGATCGCGGCCAAGCCGCCGATCGCCCCGGTCCACACGTGCGGGTTGCCGACGGCCCAGAGCACCGCCATTCCCGCGGCCATGGCGACGGCCGCCATCCAGGCATGCGCGCGGATGTAGGCGGCGCGATCGGGGCGGAAGACGGTGGTGGTCATCAGCTCAAGGCTCCGAACAGGACGATCGCGAGGACGAAGACCACCAGGATCACGGCTGCGACGGCGCGGCGGGGCTTGTGCGGCCTGCCGCCATCCCGCGCCGGGGCGGCCGCGCGCGCGGGCGCGGGTTCGCGTTTCGCGCTCTCGGACGGCAGGTCGCCGAAGTGCAACTCCGGTCGGTCCTCGGCGAGGGTGGCGACATGCCGGAGCGGTGGGCCGACCTCGAGTCTGCGGGCGCCGTCGCCGAAGGCGGCGGACGATATGACCGCGACGTGGCCGCGCAGTCCGTTCAGGTCCTGGGCGTACTCGTCGAGCGCTTCG
>CAYTBD010000290.1:1370-3838 GCA_964435755.1 uncultured Rhodobacterales bacterium | reverse complement strand
TGGTAGCGTCGCCGTCATGGTTGTTTACACTTGCCGCGGTTACCGCTCCAGCCGCCCATCCAGGATGAGAGCAGGCACATTCCGGAGAGACAGCAGCAGAGGGCGCCATGGGCGAAGATTTCGGTCTCGATCGGGCTTTCCACGCTCGAGCCGGAATACCGCGACATCCTGCGGAGCCTCGGCGCGTCGCAGTCCACGATCTTCTGGAAGATCGCGCTGCCGAAGACGCTGCCGGAGTTCTTCGGGGCGCTGAAGGTGGCGGTGACGCTCGCCTTCATCGGGACGAACCTGATGGAGATCGTCTCGCCGCATGGCCGCGGGCTCGGGGCGCTCTTCGACTCCGGCAAGACGAACTCGGATTACCCG
Source organism: uncultured Rhodobacterales bacterium (assembly GCA_964435755.1). Classification (GTDB taxonomy): domain Bacteria; phylum Pseudomonadota; class Alphaproteobacteria; order Rhodobacterales; family Rhodobacteraceae; genus DAINOF01. The sequence continues at coordinate 3,472 of CAYTBD010000290.1, read as the reverse complement.
CTGATGTTCGCGGTCCTGATCGCCTTGGCGTTTCTCGGGATCGTCCTCTACTACATCGTCGTGATCCTGGAGAAGACCTTCGCAGGCTGGGCCGAACGCGCGCCGACCTGATGCATGGGGCTTTCATGGCGGGTTTCGGTCTCGCGGACGGTTGAATCCGGCGCGCCGCGCGCATATAACAATTGACGAGAGGTTGGCGCGGGCGAGCGCCTCGCCAACCCGGTCAGGTCCGGAAGGAAGCAGCCGTAACGAGCCCCGCTTGGGTCGTTGTCCAGCCTCTCACCCGACGCCTGACCCCCGAATGGATGACGTTTATGATCGTCGTTTGAGTCGGTTCGTGTTCGGCCCGGCGCGCTAGCGTATCTCCCCTACTTGCTGGATATGTGCCGCGCGCTGACGCGCGGTCAGTCATCATGTGCAAGGCAAGTCGATGAGATCGCAAAGCTTTCCCTGCCCGACCTCGGATGGTCGGCCAAGTGCCGTTTTCCAGGTGCCGTTTTCACGACCGCGCGCATGAGCGACGGGCAGGTTCCGCGCCTTCGGCCGGCTCGTGACGCAAGCCAAGGAGATCGCGAACCCGGGGGGACGCGCGAGCTTGCAGCGGGTCAACCCGAGACAAGCGCCCAGGCGATCAGGCCCGCGATGACGACGGCAAGGCCGAGAGCGAGCTGGATCGGAACACGGGAGACGTAGCGCACGCTGCTGCCCCTGGGCCAGTCGCGGCCGACGACCCATGCGGCGAAAGCGGCAAGCGCCGCGGCAAGCTGCCAGCCGAAGAAGACGGTCATGCGGTTCATTCCCCGGGTGAACCCGTCGCCGGACGGCTCGGTCGTGGCGAAGGCGACGAAGGAGTACCCCCAGGCGAGCGTCCAGATAGCCAGCAGGACGATGAGAAGGAGGCGTTTTCCCTCGGCGTTCATCGATCACGGCGCTCCGGCTCCGACGGCATGTGCATCCTGAGATCCTCGCGATGGCGATGCTTCGCGCATCATAGCGGATTCGTCGTCATTCCGGGCCATGCCCTGTCCGAAGAACCGACACCCTGCTGCTCGCCTGCACGACAGGTCGTGCCGGCAACGGCGCGGGACAGGCGTCTGCGATCGGCGCTGCGGCAAGGCTGCACTACGGACGTCCGCGTGTTAGGCTCTATTCATGGCCGACATCGACGACAAGACGCGACTCGCGGAGGAACGCACCGACTGGGCCGAGGACAGGACGATCCTTGCCAACGAGCGGACGTTCGCAGGCTGGCTCCGCACCGGCCTCGCGGCTGTCGCGGTGGCGCTGGGTCTGCATGCGCTCTTCGGAGACTTCCGCCCGACCTGGGTTCCCAAGCTTCTGGCCAACGTCTTCATCCTCGCGGCCGTGGTCATTTTCGTCGCCGCCTGGCGCGGGGCGGCGCGGACGCAGAACCGGATGCAGGGGCACGAGGCGGGAGGTCCGCCGAACCGGGGGCTCGCGGCCATCACGGCGGTGCTGGTGGCGGTCAGCGTCGGCACGGGCGTCGTGCTCTGGCTGCTCTGATCCGGTTGCCGCCGCCGCCCCGGCACCGTAACCTCTGCCGACACGATCGCCCCGGGAGACTCATGGCCGATACCCCCTATCAGGTTCTCGCACGCAAGTACCGTCCGCAGACCTTCGCCGACCTGATCGGTCAGGACGCGATGGTGCGGACGCTGAAGAACGCCTTCGAGGCGGACCGGATCGCGCAGGCGTTCGTCATGACCGGCATTCGCGGCACCGGGAAGACGACGACGGCGCGGATCATCGCGAAGGGGATGAACTGCATCGGCCCGGACGGGCAGGGCGGGCCGACGACCGACCCCTGCGGGACGTGCGAACATTGCGTCGCGATCGCCGAGGGCCGGCACGTCGACGTGATGGAGATGGACGCCGCGAGCAGGACGGGCGTCGACGACATCCGCGAGATCATCGACGGCGTCGCCTACCGCGCCGCCTCGGCGCGCTACAAGATCTACATCATCGACGAGGTTCACATGCTGTCGCGGAACGCGTTCAACGCGCTTCTGAAGACGCTGGAAGAACCGCCCGAGCATGTGAAGTTCATCTTCGCCACGACCGAGATCCGCAAGGTTCCCGTC
>CAYTBD010000290.1:0-1360 GCA_964435755.1 uncultured Rhodobacterales bacterium | reverse complement strand
GATCGCGGGGAAGGAGAACGCGCTCATCGCCGAGGACGCGCTGGCGCTCATCACGCGCGCGGCCGAAGGCTCGGTGCGCGACGCGATGAGCCTCATGGACCAGGCGATCGCCCATGGCGCAGGCGAAACGACGGCCGAGCAGGTCCGCGCGATGCTGGGTCTCGCCGACCGTGGCCGCGTCATGGACCTTTTCGACCTCGTGATGCAGGGCGACGCGGCGGGCGCGCTGTCCGAGCTTTCGGCGCAGTACGCCGACGGCGCCGATCCGCTGGCGGTGCTGCGCGATCTCGCCGAGGTCACGCACTGGATCAGCGTCATCAAGATCACGCCCGAGACGGCAGAGGATCCGACGGTGTCGCCCGACGAGCGTGAGCGCGGACGGGACATGGCCGCCCGCCTGCCGATGCGGGCGATGACGCGGATGTGGCAGATGCTGCTGAAGGCGCTGGAAGAGACGGCGGCGGCGCCCAACACGATGATGGCGGCCGAGATGGCGATCATCCGGCTGACGCATGTGGCGGACCTGCCCGCGCCCGAGGATCTCCTGAAAAGGCTCTCCGACACGCCGCCGCCGCCCCCGCCGGGTCCGGGCGGCAGCGCCCCCCCGCCATCCACGGGGGACGGCGGTGCGACGGCGCGCGGCGCGATGACGGGGCGTGTCGGCGCATCGGGTGGCGTCACGGCTCTGGCGGTGAAGAGCGACAATGCGCTGGCGCGCTATGCCCGCTTCGATCAGGTCGTCGACCTGATCCGCGCCAACCGCGACGTGCAACTCCTGATCGAGGTCGAGACCTACGTCCGGCTCGCCCGATACGAGCCCGGCCGGATCGAATTCGAACCTGCGCCGGGTGCGCCGGGCGGCCTCGCGCAGAAGCTCGGCCAGAGGCTCCAGATGTGGACCGGCGTGCGCTGGGCGGTCACGGTCGTGAACGAGGGAGGCGAACCCGCGGTCGCGGAGGCGAGGCGATCGGAGAAGACCGCTCTGGTCGCGGAGGCGCGGGAGCATCCGCTGGTGAAGGCGGTGCTGGAGGCCTTTCCGTCGGCGAAGATCACCGATATCCGGGCGCCCGAGACGCTCGAGGCCGAAGCGGCGGAAGCCGCCCTGCCTGAAGTGGAAGACGAATGGGACCCCTTCGAAGAGGATTGAGACATGTTCAAAGGACTGGGCGGGCTCGGCGACATGGCCGGGATGATGAAGAAAGCGCAGGAGATGCAGGCGAAGATGGCCGATCTCCAGGAGAGCCTGCACGCGATCTACGTCACGGGAGAATCCGGCGCCGGACTCGTGAAAGCGACGGCGACGGCGACCTGGAAGACGGCCTGGAAGCAGCGGCACCCCCGCGGCCATCTGGCCATCGGC
>CAYTBD010000289.1:0-3861 GCA_964435755.1 uncultured Rhodobacterales bacterium | reverse complement strand
CTGCCCCGTCACGCCGGAGGCGTGCACGGATAGGGGCGAGGGGGCCGTCTGCCCCCTCGCGCTCCCCCGAGGATACTTGCGGCTCGATGGAAGCGCGATGCGGTCAGTCGAGTTTGCGCGCCTCGTCGACCAGCATGATCGGGATGCCGTTGCGGATCGGATAGGCGAGATGGGCAGCGCGGGAGATCAGTTCCTGCCGCTGCGGGTCATAGGCCAGCGGCGCGCGGGTTTCCGGACAGACCAGAGCCTCGAGCATGTGACGGTCGTAGTTAGCCCCGCCGTTCACTGCATGATCTCCTCGTCGGAGCCGCGACGGAGGCTGAACTCGATCAGCGTCACAAGCGTTTCGCGGCGCGTGGTCAGCGACGGCGCCTCGAGCAGGGCCTGCTTGTCCTCGGGGTCGAAGGGCAGGAGCATGGAAAGCGAATTCACGAGCAGTTCGTCCTCCGCCTCCTTGATCGAGTCCCAGTCGGTCGAAAGGTTCTGGACCGCGAAGTAGCGGCCGAGGAGGTCGAGGAATTTCGGCCGGTCGAAGCTTGCGTCGCGCTCGGTGCCGCCGAGATCGCGCGCGAAGGCGTCCCACGAGACATCGCAGCGGATGTAGGGCGTGAAGCCTTCGAGTTGCTGGGTCACGCGAAAGCGGCTGATGCCCGCGAGCGTGATCATGTAGCGGCCGTCCTCGGTTTCCGAGAAGGCCGTCAGCCGGCCCGCGCAGCCGATGGCGTGAAGGCGGGTCGTATCGGAATCCGGCACCTCCCGAGGCTGGATCATGCCGATCAGCCGGTGTGAGGTCTTCATCGTGTCGTCGAGCATCTGCAGATAGCGCGGCTCGAATATGTGGAGAGGAAGCCGGGCGCGCGGCAGGAGCAGCGCGCCGGGCAGCGGAAAGACCGGTATGGTGTCCGGCAGGTCGGCCGCGGGAAACATGAGCGGTAGGTAGCCCGTCCGGGGGCTCAGGCAAATATCATGGACGAGAGTTTCCGGCGACCGTGCAGAGCGATCGGATCCTGCGGTTTGAGCGCCTCGAAGATCGTGAACAGCTGCGTCTTCGCGGCCCCGTCGTTCCAGTCCCGATCGCGCCGGAACAGCTCCAGAAGTTCGTTCACCGCGCCCTCCACGTCACCCGACGCGTGCAGCGCCTGCGCGAGGTCGAAGCGCGCCTGGTGGTTGTCCGGATCGGCCTCGACGGCAGCGCGAAGCTCCGCCACGGGCCCCGTGTTCGCGGCCTGCTTCAGCAGCGACAGCTGCGCGCGGGCGGCCTCGACCTCGGGTGCGGAGGCGATCTTTTCCGGCACCTGACCAAGGATCGCCTCGGCCTGCTCCTCCTGCCCGCCGGCGAGGTAGGCGCGGACCAGACCGCCGAACGCCGCGGCGTTCTCGGGCTCTTCCTGGAGGATGGCGGCGAAGGTTTGCGCCGCGTCGGCGGCGGCGCCCTTGATCAGCATCTCCTCCGCGGCCTCGAGCGCTTCGGACAGCCCGCCGTCGCCCGCCAGCCCCGTCAGGCGATCGACGAAGGCCTTGATTTCGGATTGCGGGACGGCACCCTGGAACCCGTCGACCGGCTGACCGTCATGGAAGGCATAGACCGTCGGAATCGACTGGATGCGGAGCTGGGCCGCGATCTGCTGGTTCTCGTCCACGTTGACCTTGACCATGCGAACCTTGCCCCCGGCCTCGGCCACCGCCTTCTCCAGCATCGGGCCGAGCGTCTTGCAGGGACCGCACCAGGGCGCCCAGAAATCGACGATGACGGGCACCTCGCGGCTCGCCTCGACCACATCGGCCATGAAGGTCGCCTCGGAGGTTTCCTTGATCAGGTCGCCCGTGGGCGCCGCCTGGGGTTTCTGTCCGAATTCGAGCATGACTGCCCCCTTTGATCGTATGGATCCCGTGTTCGCCCCTATATGATCGCGCAGGCGTGAGAGTCCAAGAGGCATTCCGCGGCAATCGGACCCTTCGGGCGCGCCCGCCTAGAGGTCGAAGGTGGCGAAGACCGGGGCATGGTCCGACGGCTGCGTCCAGCCGCGGCAGTCGCGCAGGATGCGGCTGCCGTGGGCCGCGTTCGAGATGTCGGGCGTGGCCCAGATGTGGTCGAGCCTGCGACCCTTGTCTGCGGCGTCCCAGTCGGGGGAGCGGTAGGACCACCAGCTGAAGAGACGCCCGTCGGGAATGTCCTGCCGGGTGACGTCGACCCAGCCACCGGCATCCTGCGCCTGGCCCAGATGCTCGACCTCGATCGGCGTGTGGGAGACGATCTTGAGCAGTTGCTTGTGGTTCCAGACGTCGTCCTCGCGCGGCGCGATGTTGAGGTCGCCGACGAGGATCGCCTTGCCGGGCCTGTCGCCGTGGAACCAGTCGCGCATTTCGGAGATGTAGTCGAGCTTCTGGCCGAACTTGGCGTTCTTCTCGCGGTCCGGCAGGTCACCGCCGGCGGGAACGTAGAAGTTGTGGATCACCACGCCGTTCTCGAGCCGGGCGGCAACGTGCCGCGCATGACCGAGGCTGGCGAAATCCATGTCGCCCATGTCCGCCAGGGGGAGCTTCGACAGGATCGCGACCCCGTTGTAGCCCTTCTGCCCGCGCGCCGCGACATGGATGTACCCGAGCGCGGCGAACGCCTCGAGCGGCATCTTGTCGACCGGGGACTTGCATTCCTGAAGGCAGAGCACGTCGGGCGCCTCGTCCGCGAGCAGCCGCGAGACGAGCGCTTCGCGCAGGCGCACGGAATTGATGTTCCAGGTGGCGATGGTGAAGGACATGTGATGGCAGGTTCCCTTGATGCGGCGCGACCGTATTCGGTCGGAGCTTCGGGAACAAGCGCAGGGGCGGGCCGCGTTGATCAACTCCAGACACGAGGAGATGTCCCATGCGCCACGGCCTTTTTGCTGTCCTTCTCGCCGCTCCTGCCGCCGCGCAGGATTCAGGCGGCACGATTTCCGGCACTCTCGACCTCGAACCGGTGGTCTGGAGCGTCGCGAGCGCCGAGGGGGAGCTTTCGAGTTCCTGGATCCCGACCGAGACCGCACGGCTCGTGCGGCTTGTCGGGATCGCCCGGCAAAGCGGCGAGAGCGGCTTCACCGACGCGCTGATCATCACGTTCCGCGCCGCGGGAAATCCCGCCGAGCCCGATGTCGAGGAGCCGCGCGTGGCCTACGTTCGCGCGGGTTCGGACGAGACCTGGATCGCCGAGGGAGAGAACATCGATCTTTCGGTCGAAGCGATGGAGGTGGAGGAGGACACGATGGCGGTCGCCGGAAGTTTCGTCGCCCAGATGACACCGGGCGGGACCGAGGGACTGGTGGAAAGGGACGCCGATCTCGTCACCGTGGACGGGAACTTCCAGGCGACGCTCCGCCGGGATGAGGAGAATGCGCTTTCGAGCCAATGAGGCGCGACCGGCGCGAAAAAAGGCCGGGCGCGAGGCCCGGCCAGTCCAACAGGGAGGTTTCCGCGCCCTTGCCCCGACGCGGAGAGGGGGTTTGAAACACGAGGGCTGTTAAACCCTCGCCTCCGAACGGATGAGCCGGATGTGTGTTCCAAGCGAATTTCGGTGATCGGCAAAAAAAGACCGGGCACTGGGGCCCGGTCAGTCCAACAGGGAGGTAATGCCGCATGATGACCCCCATGCGGCGAGGGGAACCTTGATACAAATCAAGCAACCAGTCTGTAGCCTCCACTCTCCGTGACAAGAAGGCGTGCGTTTGACGGATCCGGTTCTATTTTCTGACGGAGCCGATAGATGTGCGTCTCGAGCGTGTGGGTCGTGACGCCGGCGTTGTAGCCCCAGACCTCGTGCAGCAGAACGTCGCGCGCCACCACGCCTTCTGGCGAGCGGTAGAGGAACTTGAGGATGTTCGTCTC
>CAYTBD010000288.1:0-3862 GCA_964435755.1 uncultured Rhodobacterales bacterium | reverse complement strand
TCGTAATGCGTCGTCTCGCCCCGGATCACGCAGCCGAGCGCCACGTAGCCGTCGAAGTTCGACATCCGGTGCGCGAGTGCGATCGCGGCGGGGATCTCGAGCGCGCCCGGCACCTCGATGACCTCCCGGGTCGCGCCGGCCTTTTCAAGTGCCGCCGTCGCCCCCGCCACGAGGTCGTCGGCTATGTCCTTGTAATAGGGCGCCACGACGATCAGCACCTTCACGGGGTCCGCGAAGTCCGGCAGGGGCAGAATGTGGTGTGTTTCTTGTCCGGCCATGTCTCAGTCCAGAGGAATCTTGCGCGTGCCGACGATGGACAGCCCGTAGGCGTCGAGTCCGACGACCTTCGGCGTGGGAGAGTTCGTGAGAAGCACCAGCTTCGACAGCCCGAGCGAGGAGAGGATCTGCGCCCCGAGCCCGTACTGGCGCAGCGTCTGGGGCGAGGCGGCGTCGCCGCTGGCGAGCTTCATCGTCGTGTCGCGGAGAAGGACCACGACCCCCCGCCCCTCCCCGCCGATGATCTCCATCGCGCGGCCGAACTCGGTCGTGCGCCCCTTGCCGCCGAGCCCCGCCACGTCGAGCAGCGGATCCATCGCATGCATCCGGACGAGCACCGGGGCGTCGCCGGAGATCTCGCCCTTGATGAGCGCGATATGCTCGGCACCCTGGGTTTCGTCGGTATAGATGCGCATGGTCCAGTCTCCGCCGAAACCGGAGACGACGGTCTGCTCGTCGCGCATGCGGACGAGGTTGTCGTGCCGGCGGCGATAGGCGATCAGGTCCGAGATCGTGCCGATCTTCAGCCCGTGCCTCTGCGCGAAGGCGACGAGGTCGGGCAACCGTGCCATGCTGCCGTCGTCGTTCATCACCTCGCAGATCACGCCGGAGGCATTGAGCCCCGCGAGCCGCGCGACATCGACGGCGGCCTCGGTGTGCCCGGCGCGCACGAGGACGCCGCCCTCCCGCGCGCGAAGCGGGAAGACATGGCCCGGCGTCGCGATGTCGGCGGAGGTCTTCGACGGGTCGATGGCGACGGCCACGGTGCGCGCCCGATCGTGCGCCGAGATGCCGGTCGAGACGCCTTCCCGCGCCTCGATCGACACGGTGAAGGCGGTCTCGTGCCGCGACGAGTTGTAGGACGACATGAGCGGCAGTTCCAGCGCGTCGATCCGCTCGCCCGGCAGCGCGAGACAGATGAGGCCGCGCCCGTGCGTCGCCATGAAGTTGATGACCTCCGGCGTCGCCATCTGCGCCGGGATCACGAGATCGCCCTCGTTTTCGCGGCTCTCGTGGTCGACGAGGATGAAGATGCGGCCGTTCCGCGCCTCCTCGATGATCTCCTCGACCGACGAGATCGCATCGTGCCACGTCTCTTCGACGGGTCCGGGTTCTTCATAGCTCACGGGGTGGCTCCGAAATATCTGTCGGCCGGCAGGTAGCCGGCCATGCGGGCGGTGGCGCACCACGCCGCCTCCAGCGGGGTCTCGCCCACGACGAGCACGGCATCCACCGGAGCGCGCGCCTCCCGGGCGGCACCTGTCAGCCGGCGACGGGTCTCCGACCAGCTGTCGAAGACGGTGGGCGCGCGCAGCGCGTGATCGAGGGCATCGCGGTTGACCCGCAGCACATCCTCCGGGTCGATCGGCAGGTGAACGGCGGCGAGACGGCCGCAGTTTTCGGTCGCCGCCAGCTTGCGCGATCGCGCCGCGGGGATCTCGGGCGACCGGAGCAGGCGCAGGGCGTTCGACGAGAACAGGACCGCGACGATGTCGCGTCCCGTCGAGGCGCGCACGCCCGCATAGGTCCGGTAGTCGAGCCCGAGTTCCGCCGCCCGCTTGATCCGGTATCTCACCACCTCCAGAGGCATCGCGGGAAGAAGCTCCCGCCGCGCCTTCGTCCAGCAGTGGTGCCGCCAGCGCATGCCGGGCTCCATCGTCGGTCCGCGATTGTGGCCGATCCCGCTCACGGGTCGTACTCCCGGAGACGGGCGACGTAGCGCGCCATCGTGTCGACCTCGAGGTTCACGCGGTCGCCCTCCGCCACCGCGCCCCAGGTCGTCGCCTCCTTGGTGTGGGGAATGAGGTTCACGCCGAACTCCGCGCCCTCCACCTCGTTCACCGTCAGCGACGTCCCGTTGAGCGCGATCGACCCCTTCGGCGCGATGAACTTCGCCAGCGGGTCCGGCGCGCGAAACCGGATGCGGGTGCTGTCGCCCTCCTCGGTCAACCCGACGACTTCGGCCACGCCGTCGACATGGCCGGATACGATGTGTCCGCCCAGTTCGTCGCCGACCTTCAGCGCCCGCTCGAGATTGACCGCCGTCCCCGGAGACCAGCCTGCGATGTTGGTCTTCGAGACCGTCTCCGCCGAGATATCGACGGCGAACCACTTTCGCGGCGTCTCGCCCAGTTCGACCACCGTCAGGCAGACCCCGTCACAGGCGACGGACGCGCCGATGTCGATCCCCGCGAGGTCGTAGGACGTGGCGATCCGGGCGCGCAGATCGCCTGCGCGCGCGACCTCCAGAACCTCTCCGACGTCGGTGACGATGCCTGTGAACATGGCGCTCCCCGTGGCGTTGCCCTCACCTAGACGCGAAGCCGCCCAAGGGCAAGTGCGGGGCGTCGCCCGGCACCTTCCGCCGGTGGCTCTGGCTTTCTCTATCAAGGCGGCGCAGGGTGCCCGGATGAAGCGTCCTCGCGGGGCAAGCGGACAGAGCCGGCGGTTCCTGTTTCTGCAGGGGCCGCACGGGCCGTTCTTCGCCGCCCTGTCGCGCGCCCTCCGCGCAAGCGGCGCCGACTGCCGGCGGGTGGGCTTCAACGGGGGAGACCGGCTCTTCTGGCGCGGTCGCGACACCTTCGTCGCCTATCGCGGGCGGCCCGAAGACTGGCCGCGCACGCTCGACGATCTGCTCGCGGAGCACGGGATCACCGATATCGTCCTCTATGGCGAGACGCGTCCCGTCCACGCGGCGGCAATCGGCCGCGCGCGGTCCCGCGGCCTGACGGTTCACATCTTCGAGGAAGGCTACCTCCGTCCCTACTGGGCCACCTACGAACGCCACGGCACCAACGGGCGGTCCCGGATCGTCTCGCTGTCGATCGACGAGATGCGGCAGGCCCTGACCCGGCCCGCGGCGGTGCCGCCCGCCCCCGCCGACCGCTGGGGAGACATGCGCGAGCACATGCTCTACGGCGCGCTCTATCACGGCGCGGTCCTTCTCGGGCCGCGGCCGTCAGTGCCCTCGCATCGCGACCAGAGCGTCGCGCGCGAGTTCCGCCTGCACCTGCGGCGGCTCCTCCTGACGCCGGTCCACGCAGCCGAGCGGCGCATCGCGACGGACCGCATCATCGGCAGCGGCGCCCCCTACCACGTGGCGCTCCTGCAGCTCGAACACGACCCGGCATTCAGGGTCTGGTCCCCGTTCGGCTCGATGACCGGCTTCATCGACACCGTGACGGAGGCCTTCGCCGAGGGTGCGCCGCCGCACCACCACCTCGTCTTCAAGGCGCATCCGCTCGAGGACGGGCGCGCCCCCCTGCTCCGGACGGTCCGCGCGGCCGCCGACCGGCAGGCATTGACCGGGCGCGTCCATTTCGTCCGCGGCGGAAAGCTGGCGCGGCTGCTCGAAGGCGCGCGCAGCGCCGTCACGGTGAACTCGACGGCCGCGCAGCAGGCGCTCTGGCGGGGCCTGCCGGTCAGATGCTTCGGAACCGCCGTCTACGCCAAGCCCGAACTGGTCTCCGACCAGCCGCTGACGGACTTCTTCGGCGCACCGCACCCGCCCGATCCCGACGCCTACGCAGATTTTCGCCGCTTTCTCTTCGAGACCTCGCAAATCGGCGGCGGCTTCTACTCGTTG
>CAYTBD010000287.1:0-3869 GCA_964435755.1 uncultured Rhodobacterales bacterium | reverse complement strand
GCCCCTCCCGCTTCATCTCGGCTCAAATACTCAATGCCCCGGCGCGGCCGCCCGCGCGCCGTCCGGGCTCCTCGGTCCTGCGCCATGACCCGCACGGCCCTCACCGCGCTCCTGTCCCACTGGCGCCGTCGCCCGCTCCAGCTTCTGACGCTGGTGCTCGGTCTCGCGCTCGCCACCGCGCTCTGGTCCGGTGTGCAGGCGATCAACGCCGAGGCCCGCGCCTCCTACGGCCGCGCGGCCGAGGCCATCGGCGGCGGCGGCCTCCCCGCGCTCGCGAATCCCTCGGGGACGGTCCCGCAGAACACCTATGTCGCGCTCCGCCGCGCCGGCTGGCTGGTCTCCCCCGTCGTCGAAGGCTCCCTCATGACCGAGGGCGGCCGCGTCCGCCTTCTGGGCATCGACCCGCTCACCGCGCCCCCCGGCACGGCCGCGGCCACCGCCGCGCTCGACGAACCGGCCCAGTTTCTCACGCCGCCCGGCGTCCTCCTCGCCGCCCCCGCGACCGCCCGGCGCCTCACCGGCCCCGGGCTTCCCCCCGTCGCCGCGGCCGAGGGTCTCGCCCCCGGGCTCGCCTTCACCGATATCGGGACGGCCCAGCGGCTCCTCGGGATGGACGCCGCGCTTTCCCGCCTCGTCCTCCTGCCCGACCAGCCGCTTTCCCGCCCGGCCCTCGAAGACGTCGCCCCCGGGCTCCGGGAACGCCCGCCGGACCGCGCCGAGGATCTCGCGCGGCTGACCGACAGCTTCCACCTCAACCTCACCGCCTTCGGGCTTCTGTCCTTCGCGGTCGGCCTCTTCATCGTCCACGGCGCGATCGGCCTCGCCTTCGAGCAACGCCGCCCGGTCTTCCGCACCCTGCGCGCGCTCGGCGTCCCCGCCCGCACGCTCGTCCTCCTCCTCTCCCTCGAACTCCTGATCCTCGCCTCCCTCGCCGCCCTCATCGGCATGGCGATGGGCTATCTGATCGCCGCGGCCCTCCTGCCCGATGTCGCGGCCACGCTCCGCGGCCTCTACGGCGCGGCGGTCGAAGGCACGCTGACCCTCCGCCCCGCGTGGTGGGCGGCCGGCATCGCCATCGCGCTCGCCGGCACTGCCGTCGCCGCCGCGGGATCGCTCTGGAAGGTCTCCCGCCTGCCTCCCCTCGCCCCCGCTCAGCCCCGCGCCTGGGCCCGCGCCTCCGAACGCACGCTCTGGCTCCAGTCCGCCGCCGCGCTCGCCCTCGTCCTCTTCGCCGTCTCCCTCGCCAGCCTCGGCTCGGGCCTCGTCGCGGGCTTCGTCATGCTCGGCGCCCTCCTCGTCGCCGCGGCCCTCCTTCTGCCCACAGCGCTCTGGCTCGCGCTCGCCGCCCTTTCGCGCCTCGGAAACGGGCCCCTTGCCCAATGGTTCTGGGCCGACACCCGCCAGCAGCTCCCCGGCCTCTCGCTCGCGCTGATGGCGCTCCTTCTCGCGCTCGCGACCAACATCGGGGTGGGCACGATGGTCTCCTCCTTCCGGCTCACCTTCACCGGCTGGCTCGACCAGCGCCTCGCCTCGGAACTCTACGTCACCGCCGACAACGAAGCGCAGGCGCGTGAGATGCTGGCCTTCCTCGCCCCCCGCACCGATGCGATCCTGCCGATCTGGAACGTCGAGGCCGATGTCCTCGGCGCCCCGGCCGAGATCTTCTCGGTCGCCGACCACCCGACCTACCGCGAGAACTGGCCGCTCCTGTCCGCCCTCCCCGATGCCTGGGACCGCGTGGCCACGGGCGAGGCCGCGATGATCAACGAACAGCTCGCCCGCCGCGAAGGTCTCGCCCCCGGCGACCCGATCCCGCTGCCCGGCTGGCAGGCCACCGTCGCGGGGGTCTATTCCGACTACGGCAACCCGCTCGCGCAGGTGCTCGTGTCGCCCGAGCGTCTCACAGCCGAGTTCCCGCAGGTCGAGCGGCTGAACTACGGCCTCCGCGTCCCGCCCGGGGACGCTCCCGCCCTGGCCGACGCGCTGGTGGAGGAGTTCGGCCTCGATCCCGGCAACCTCATCGACCAGTCCTCGCTCAAGGCGTTCTCGCTCCAGGTCTTCGAGCGGACCTTCGCCGTCACCGGGGCGCTCAACGTGATGACCCTCGCCGTCGCGGGCTTCGCCATCCTGACCTCGCTCCTGACGCTCGCCACGATGCGCCTGCCGCAGCTCGCCCCGGTCTGGGCGCTCGGCCTCACCCGGCGCGGGCTTGCCCGGCTGGAACTGCTTCGCGCGCTCCTGCTGGCGACGCTGACCATGATCCTCGCGGTGCCGGTGGGCCTCGTCCTCGCCTGGGTGCTCCTTGCCGTCATCAACGTCGAGGCCTTCGGCTGGCGGCTGCCGATGCACCTCTTCCCCGGCCAGTGGGCCGCGCTCGGCGCGCTCGCGCTCGTCGCGGCGGCGGCGGCGAGCCTCTGGCCCGCGCTCCGCCTCGCCCGGATCCCGCCGTCGACGCTTCTGAGAGTGTTCGCCAGTGAGCGGTGATCGAGAAGACCACGTCGGGAGCACGGGCGGCGCACGCACCGGGGCGGGCGCTGCCCGTGCTGGCGCACGCGAGGCAATGACCGCCCTCGTCGCATTGCTACTGCTTCTCCCTTCCGCCAGGTCCCACGCCCAAGGCCTCTACGGCATGGCCGCCGAGGCAGACGGCTTCACCCTCCCCGATCCCGACTACCGTTTCGAATTCCCGCGCGACCATGGCCCGCACCCCGATTTCCGGATCGAGTGGTGGTACGTCACCGCCAACCTCGAAGGCCCCGGCGGCACGCCCTACGGCATCCAGTGGACGCTCTTCCGCACCGCCCTCGCGCCGGAGGAAACGAACGACTGGGACAGCCCGCAGATCTGGTTCGGCCACGCCGGCCTGACCACGCCCGACAGCCATTTCGTCGCGGAGAGGTTCGCGCGCGGCGGCATCGGGCAGGCTGGCGTCACGGTGCAACCCTTCGACGCCTGGATCGACGAATGGGCCATGCGCGGCCCCACGATCTCGGACGTCGCCCTCACCGCGCAGGGCGAGGACTTCGCCTACGAACTGTTCCTCGACACCGACAAGCCGTTCGTGCCGCAGGGCGATCAGGGTTATTCGGTGAAGTCCGAGGCCGGACAGGCCAGCCACTACTATTCGCAGCCCTTCTACGACGTGACCGGCACCCTCACGCTGCCCTCGGGCGAGATCCCCGTCACCGGCCATGCCTGGCTCGACCGGGAATGGTCCTCGCAGCCGCTGACCGAGACCCAGACCGGCTGGGACTGGTTCTCGCTCACCTTCGACTCGGGCGAGAAACTCATGGGCTACCGCCTCCGCGACGAGTCGGCGCCGACCTACGCGGTCTCGACCTGGATCGCCCCCGACGGCACGCCCACGCCCTACCCGCCCGGCGCCTTCTCCGCAGACCCGCTGACCGAGACGCAGGTGGCGGGCCGCGAGGTGCCGACGCGCTGGCAGATCGCGCTTCCCGATCGGGGCGTCGACGTGACGGTCGAGGCGATCAACCCGCAGGCGTGGATGGACACCGCCTTCCCCTACTGGGAAGGTCCGGTGACCGTCACCGGCAGCCACGACGGCGTCGGCTACCTCGAGATGACGGGCTATGAGTGATCTCGCCGGGACTCTGGAGACGGTATGGACCATGCTCGAGGCGGGGACGGCCGACCGCGACGCTCCGGCCCGCCACCCGGCCCTCGCGACGGTGGGCCCCAACGGCGCCGAGGCCCGCATCCTGGTCCTGCGCCAAGCCGACCGCGAGGGTGGCACCCTCTCCCTCTACACCGACGCCGCGACCGCGAAGGTCGCCGAACTCAGGCATGAGCCCCGCGCGACCGTCCTCGTCTGGGATCCCGAAACGCGCCTCCAGATCCGCCTCCGC
>CAYTBD010000286.1:0-3880 GCA_964435755.1 uncultured Rhodobacterales bacterium | reverse complement strand
GGGCTCTATACCCGCTTCTGGGCGCGCCAGTCGGGCGGGTTCATCGGGACCGACGGCAGCGAGGAGGCGGCGGAATGAACCTTGCCGACAGCCTCGTCCGCCTTATCGACCCCTACTCGGATGCCGATGGCCCACCACCCCAAACGGTCGGCGCCTTCGCGCGTTGGGCGCTCTCGGGTGCCTGGCCCGCGATCGGTCTGGCGGCGGTCTTCATCATCGGCGCCGCCCTGACCGAGGTCGCGACGGCATGGTTCACCGGTTGGGCGATCGATCGGGCCCAGCTTGCCGGAACCGGCGACTTCTGGGGGCCCTTCACTGCCGTCCTGGTGATGGGTGTCCTGTTCTTTCTGGTGCTGAGGCCCGCGCTGTTCGCCGCGGACGCTGGCGTCACATCCGTCCTTCTGGGACCGCATCTCTTTCCGCTGATCCTGTCCCGGGTGAACCGCTACACCCTCGGCCACTCCATGAGGTTCTTCGAGAACGACTTTGCGGGACGCATCGCTCAGAAGGAAATCCAGACGGCGACCGCCCTGACGCAGGTCGTGGTCGAGGCGCTCGACGTCGGCATTTACGCTGCCGCCATGTTTGCCGGGGCACTCCTTCTCATGGGAGGGCTGGACCCGCGGCTCCTGCTCATGTTCGCCATCTGGGGCGCTGTCTACGGCTTCGCGTTATCGCGCTTCATTCCGGCGGTCCGGAACCGGTCGAAGGCGCGTGCGGGTGCGCGGGCCTCCGTTACCGGGCAAATCGTCGACACGATCACGAACATCTCGACCGTGAAGCTCTTTTCCGAAGACCACGTCGAGGATCGCTCCGCACGCTCCTCGCTCGAGGTCTACCGCCTCCGCTCGATCGAGTTCGGCGTCCTGTCGGTCTGGTTCCGGCTGACGCTGACGGCGCTGTCCGGAATCCTGCCGCTCGCCTCCATCATGGGCGCGCTCTGGCTCTGGTCCATCGGCCAGGCCTCCACGGGCGACATCGCCGCTGTCGCGATGGTCGCCACGCGCCTCGGGATGGTGACAAACCGGCTCGGCCGCGTTGCCGTCATGATCTACTCGAACCTTGGCGAGGTCCAGGACGGCATCCAGACCCTGACACCAGAGCACGGCGTCGTGGACCGGCCCGGCGCGGTCTCTCCGCAAGAGGCGGGAGAGATCCGCTTCGAGAACGTCAGTTTCGGCTACGGCGGCGAGAGCCCTGCGCTCGACGGCATCGACCTGACCATCGCACCGGGCGAGAAGGTGGCGCTGGTCGGCGCGTCGGGTGCGGGGAAATCCACCTTCGTCTCGCTTCTCCTCCGGCTGCACGACGTCGAAGGCGGGCGGATAACCTTCGGCGGCCACGATCTGCGCGACGTGTCGCAGACCGGGCTGCGTCGCCTGATCTCGGTGGTCCGTCAGGACGTGTCGATGTTCAACCGGCCCGCGCGGGACAACATCCGCTATGGCCGGCCCGACGCATCGGAGAACGAAGTCGTCCGCGCCGCGAAACGGGCCGAGGCGCATGACTTCATCCTCGATCTGCAGGACCACAAGGGGCGACGCGGGTACGACGCCCATCTGGGAGAGCGCGGCGTGAAGCTCTCGGGCGGCCAGAGACAGCGGATCGCTCTGGCCCGGGCGATCCTCAAGGATGCGCCGGTCCTCGTGCTGGACGAAGCGACCTCCGCGCTCGACTCCGAGGTCGAGGCCCAGATCCAGGCGGCGCTCGAGCATGTGATGGAAGGCAAGACCGTGATCGCCATCGCCCACCGATTGTCGACCATCGCGCGCATGGACCGGATCATCGTGCTCGATGGCGGGCGGATCGTCGAGGAAGGAACCCACGCCGAGCTCCTGGCGCGGCGCGGCCTCTATGCCCGCTACTGGAGCCGCCAGTCCGGCGGCTTCATCGGGACGCAGGAAGCCGCTGAGTGAGACGGACGATCCGGCGTTTGGGGCATCTCGGGGATGGCGTCGCCGATGGGCCCGTCTTCGTCCCGCGCACGCTTCCGGGCGAGGTCGTCGAAGGCGACATCGACGGCGGCAGGGTGCCGGCGCCCAGAATCGTAACGCCCTCGCCAGATCGCGTCGCCGCGCCCTGCCCGCATTACCGGACTTGCGGCGGATGCAGCCTGCAGCACGCTTCGGATGCCTTCGTCGAGGCATGGAAGATCGGCATCGTCCGCGCCGCGCTGGACGCGCAGGGAATCGAGACGTCGGTCCGAGGCATCGCGACCTCGCCACCCCGCTCCCGCAGACGTGCGACGCTCCACGGTCGGCGGCTGAGGAAAGGTGCGGTCGTCGGCTTCCGCGGCCGCGCCTCGGGAACGATCACGGCGATACCCGACTGCCGCCTCGTCCGGCCTGCGATCCTCGCGGCCCTGCCGGTCTGCGAGGCGCTGACTGCGCTGGGTGCGACGCGTAAGGTTGGGATGGATCTGGCAATAACAGAGACTGATTCTGGCTTGGACCTGTCGGTTTCGGGCGCCCGACCACTCGATCGGGACGACCTCCTCACGGTGGTACGGCTGGCCGCGGAGACCGACCTCGCGCGGCTTTCCTGGAACGGCGATGTGGTGGTCGAGCGCCGCCCGCCCGTCGTCCGGTTCGGCCGTGCCACTATCGCCCCGCCGCCCGGGGCGTTCCTTCAGGCGACGGCCGAAGGCGAGGCCGTCCTCGTGTCCGCCGTCCGCGCGGCCGTGGGCGACGCAAGGACGGTCGCCGATCTCTTCGCAGGCTGTGGCACCTTCAGCCTTCCCCTTGCGGAGAAGCCCGAGATCCACGCCGTGGAGGGCAGCACGGCCATGCTGACCGCGCTCGACCGGGGCTGGCGGCAGACCCCGGATCTCAGGCGCGTCACGACAGAGAGCCGCGACCTCTTTCGCCGCCCGCTGCTGCCCGACGAGTTGTCCCGCTTCGACGCCGCCGTCATCGACCCGCCGCGCGCAGGCGCGGAGGCGCAGGCACGGACGCTCGCGGCCTCCGCCGTCCCCGTCATCGCGGCGGTTTCCTGCAACCCCGTCACGTTCGCGCGCGACGCGCGCCTGCTCCTCGAGGCCGGATTTCGCCTGGATTGGGTGCAGGTCGTCGACCAGTTCCGCTGGAGCCCGCACGTGGAGCTTGCCGCCCGCTTCAGTCGCGACCATATGGCCTGAGGACAATAAGGGGGACAGACATGACCTTTCGCGACAGGCTCGCTGCGTTTCTCGAGCGACCCTTCGTGACGAACGGGATCATCGCGGTGATCCTGTTCAATGCGGTTCTGCTCGGGATGGAAACGTCGGACGAACTCATGGCCGATTTCGGTCCCGTCATCCGCGCGCTCGATCTCGCCTGTCTGTCGATCTTCGTGGCCGAGATCGCGCTGAAGCTCGTGGCCTACGGCGCGCGCTTCTTCCGCTCGGGCTGGAACGTCTTCGATTTCGTCATAGTCGGTATCGCGATCATACCTGGCGCGCAGACCTTCAGCGTTCTGCGGGCTCTGCGGATCCTCCGGATCCTCAGGGTAATCTCCGTGGCGCCTCGCCTCCGGCGCGTCGTCGAGGGTTTCATCACGGCGCTGCCCGGCATGGGGTCGGTGTTTCTCCTGATGGCCATCATCTTCTATATCGGCTCGGTCATGGCGACCAAGCTGTTCTCGGACAGCTTTCCCCAATGGTTCGGAGATCTGGGACAGAGCGCGTATTCGCTGTTCCAGATCATGACGCTCGAGAGCTGGTCGATGGGAATCGTGCGCCCGGTCATGGAGGTCTACCCCTACGCTTGGGTCTTCTTCGTGCCGTTCATCATGGTCACGACCTTCGCCGTCGTGAACCTGCTCGTCGGTCTCATCGTGAATTCGATGCAGGAAGCTCACGGTCTGGAGGAAGGCGAACGGACGGACGCCTACCGGGACGAGG
>CAYTBD010000285.1:0-3882 GCA_964435755.1 uncultured Rhodobacterales bacterium | reverse complement strand
TGGGTGACGAACGACTGGGATTCGATCATCCCCAACCTCGTCTCGGGCAACTACGACACGATCATCGCGGGCATGTCGATCACCGACGAACGTGACCAGGTCATCGACTTCACCCAGCCCTACACTCCGCCCGATCCCTCCGCCTATCTCGGCCTGTCCGAGGACGTCGATCTCGAGGACGGGGTCGTCGCGGCGCAGACGGGCACGATCCAGGCGGGCTACATCGCCGAGTCCGGCGCCACCCTCGTCGAATTCGCGACGCCCGAGGAAACCATCGCCGCCGTGCGCAACGGCGAGGCCGATGCAGTCCTCGCCGACAAGTCCTACCTCGCGCCCATCGCCGAAGAGGATCCCGACCTGATGTTCGTCGGCCCCGACGTCCCGCTGGGCGGCGGCGTCGGCATGGGCGTCCGCGAATCGGACCCCGAACTCAAGGCGACCTTCGACGCCGCGATCCAGTCGATGAAGGACGACGGCAGCCTCAACGAGCTGATCCAGAAGTGGGAAGTCTCCTCGACCTGGTAAACCGACGGCGGGGCGGGCCCGGCGCCCGCCCCTTCATCTTGCCGAAAAAACGAACAACCGCCGCCCGAATGCGCCGATCCGGGGAGTGACGCGCCATCTTCGCCTTCTGCACCGATCCCGAGACGCTCGACACGGTCCGCTGGTTCGCCTGCTACCTGACCACGGGCAAGCATGCGGCCTTCTACGTGTCCTTCGGCGTGGTGCTGCTTCTTCTCGCGATCACCGCGCCAGCGGCGCTTCTCTTCGGTTTCGGCGGGGCGATCGCGGCGCGCTCGCGCATCCCGCCGCTCGCCTGGTTCGGGAAAGGCTACATCGCGATCGTCAGGGGCGTGCCCGACATCGCCTTCTTCCTGTTCTTCGTGATCGCGCTCGATCAGGCGTTCGAATGGCTCCGCCACCAGGTCAAGTGCCCCGACTGGGACCAGCCGGTCCGCCAGGGCAACGACTTCATCGTGTGCCCCGAGGCGAAGCTGCCGCTCTCGAATTCGCCGCAGATGTTCCACGAGATCTACGGCTTCTCCCTCGCCATCCTGACCTTCGCGATCGTCTTCGGGGCCTTCGCGGCGAACGTTCTCTACGGCGCGATGCGCGCGGTGCCGCGGGCGCAGCTGGAAACGGCCGAGGCCTACGGCATGACGCGCCGGCAGACCTTCTGGCGAATCCTCGTGCCGCAGATGTGGGTCTTCGCGCTGCCCGGCCTCTCGAACCTGTGGATGGTGCTCATCAAGGCCACGCCGCTTCTCTTCCTTCTCGGCGTCGAGGACATCGTCTACTGGGCGCGCGAGC
The DNA here is from genome assembly GCA_964435755.1 of uncultured Rhodobacterales bacterium. GTDB lineage: Bacteria > Pseudomonadota > Alphaproteobacteria > Rhodobacterales > Rhodobacteraceae > DAINOF01. Next base: position 2,571 of record CAYTBD010000285.1, on the reverse strand, counting down.
TTGGCGGGACCGCCAATCCGCGCTTCACCGCCTATCCGCACGGCGACTGGCGGATGTGGTACTTCCTTGTGCTCCTCGTCTTCTATCTCGCCTTCACGCGCGCCAGCGAGATCGTCCTGGAACGCATCATGCGCCGGCTGACGCACGGGCAGGCGACCTTCGGCGGCGATGCGATGAAACGGGCGGGCGCGTGAGCTGCTGGGAAACCATCGCCGACTATGCCCTGCGCTCCATCGGCATCGGCGAAAGGCTTCTGCCCCGGGAGGGCTATACCCTCTGCCAGCAGTTCACCCTGATCGGCTCGGGGATGATCTGGAACATCTACTTCGGGACGCTCTCGCTTCTGTCGGGCTTCTTCCTCGCGACGGCGGTGGCGCTCGGAAAGGCGTCGGACAGGGTCTGGCTCCGGAAGCCGTCGGAATGGTTCATCCTCGTCTTCCGGGGATCGCCGCTCTTCATCCAGTTCTTCTTCGCCTATTTCTTCTTTCTCAGCCTCAAGGGCGTCAGCCCCGCCTTCGATCCGTTCACCTCCGCGTGGCTCGGCGCGCTCGTCGTGCTGTTTCTCAACACCGCCGCCTATTCGGGAGAGATCTTCTACGGCGCGCTCCGCTCCGTCCCGCGCGGCGATCTCGAGGCGGCCGACGCCTACGGCCTCTCGGGCTGGACCAAGTTCCGGCGCGTCACCTGGCCCACCATGCTCCGCCTTTCCTGGCCGGCCTATACCAACGAGGCGATCTTCCTCTTCCATGCGACGACGCTCGTGTTCTTCTCCGGTTTTCCCGCGTGGCAGCAGCGCGGAGACGCGCTCTACTACGCCAAATTCTTCGCCGACAGGACGTTCAACCCTTTCGTTCCTTATCCGATCGTCGCCTTCTATTTCATCCTCCTCACCCTCGCGATCATCGGCATCTTCGGGCTTGCGAACCGGCGTCTGAACAGGCATCTGCCGCAGGAGGTCCGCCAACGCATCAGGCTGAGACCCCAGATCATCCGGTGAACCGATGAAGACCTGGCTCCGGGAGCACCCAGACATCCGAACCGTGCGCGCCGCCGTGGCCGACCTCAACGGTCAGGCCCGGGGCAAGCGCCTGCCCGCCCGGTTCGCCGACAAGCTGCTGACCGAAGGCACGCGGATGCCCTATTCGGTGCTCAACGTCGACATCTGGGGCGACGACATCGAGGACAGCCCGCTCGTCTTCGAATCCGGCGACAAGGACGGCATCCTGAAGGCGACCGAACGCGGCTTCGTGCCGATGCCCTGGCTCGAGAACCCTTCGGCCCTCCTGCCGATGTGGATGTCGCACGAGGACGGCCGTCCCTATGCGGGCGATCCACGCCATGCGCTGCGCATCGTGCTCGAACGCTACGCCGCGAAGGGCTGGACGCCCGTCGTGGCGACCGAACTCGAATTCTACCTCGTCGACGACACCGGCCGGGATATCCAGCCACCGCCGTCACCCCGCTCGGGCAAGCGCAGGCTCGGCGGCGAAGTCCTCTCGATCCGCGCGCTCGACGCCTTCGACACCTTCTTCACCGAGCTCTACGACGCCTGCGAGGCGATGGACATTCCCGCCGAGACGGCGATCTCGGAAGCGGGCATGGGCCAGTACGAGATCAACCTCACGCACGGCTGCGCCATGAAATCCGCCGACGACAGCTGGCTCTTCAAGCTGCTCGTCAAGGGCATCGCCCGCAAGTACGGCTTCGCGGCGAGCTTCATGGCCAAGCCCTACGCCGAACACTCGGGCACGGGCATGCACATGCACTTCTCCGTCTGCGACCGCGATGGCCGGAACATCTTCGACGACGGCACCGACAAGGGCAGTCCCCTCCTCAGGCACGCCATCGCCGGATGCCTCGCCGGCATGCCGCCCTCGGCGCTGGTCTTCTTCCCGCACGGCAACAGCTACGACCGGCTCGAACCCGGCGCGCACGCGCCCACCGGCATCGCCTGGGCCTACGAGAACCGCACCGCCGCGATCCGCGTCCCCGCCGGCCCTTCGGCGTCGCGCCGGATCGAGCACCGTGTCGCGGGCGGCGACATCAACCCCTATCTCCTGATCACCGCCATCCTCGGCGCGGCGCTCGCGGGCATTGAGGACGGCATGGAGGCGCCGCCTCCAGTCACCGGCAACGCCTACGAGATGGACCTGCCCCAGCTTCCGAGGACCTGGGCCGACGCGATCCGCGAGTTCGAAAGCTCTCCGCTCATCGCCCGCGTCCTTCCGAAAGAACTCATCCGCAACTACATCATGACGAAGCGGCAGGAGATGCAATACTACGACGAGCTTTCAGAGGCCGAGCGCATCGACCTCTATCTCGACACTGTCTGATCCGGGCGCTATCACTCGCGCAAACCCAAATCGGTGTTTCATGCACATCGGCATATTGCAGGCCGGCCACCTGCCAGAGGACATGGCGAAGGTCACCGGCGACTACGACACGCTCTTCAGGAGGCTCCTCGGCGGACACGGGCTCGACCTCGCGGTCTGGAACGTCGTCGACATGGAGTACCCCTCCTCCGTTCATGACGCCGATGGCTGGCTCATCACCGGCTCGAAGCACGGCGCC
>CAYTBD010000284.1:0-3909 GCA_964435755.1 uncultured Rhodobacterales bacterium | reverse complement strand
GACCTGATCTTCGCCTTCCCCTCTCTGGTGATCGCGATCCTGATCACGGCGGTCTTCGGGCCGTCCGCGGTCAACGCGATCATCGCCATCGGGATCTTCAACACGCCGGTCTTCGCGCGGGTGACGCGGGGCGCGGCGCTGAGCCTCTGGACGCTCGACTACGTCAAGGCGGCACGGGTGGCGGGCAAGGGGACGGCCCGGATCTCGGTCGAGCATATCCTGCCCAACGTGGCGAACCTCCTGATCGTGCAGGGGACGATCCAGTTCAGCCTCGGGATACTGGCCGAGGCGGCGCTGTCCTACATCGGGCTCGGGGCGCAGCCGCCGGTGCCGTCCTGGGGGCGGATGCTGGCCGACAGCCAGACGATGATCGCGCTCGCGCCGCATCTGGCGATCTTTCCCGGTCTGGCCATCGTGCTGACGGTGCTGGGCCTCAACCTCGTGGGCGACGGTCTGCGCGACGTTCTGGACCCGCGCGTGAGGCGGGCGCGATGACGCTTCTCCGCGTGGACGGTCTCGATCTCGAGATCCACGGCGCACCGATCCTGCGGGACGTGTCCTTCGCCGTGGAGGCGGGCGAGGTCTTCGGGCTGGTGGGCGAAAGCGGGTCGGGCAAGTCGATGACGGCGCTCTCGCTGATGCAGCTTCTGCCGCCCGCGGCGCGCGCTTCGGGCCGCGCGGCCTTCGAGGGCCGCGATCTCCTGTCGCTGCCGGAGCGCGAGATGTGCCGCCTGCGCGGCAACGACATCGGCATGATCTTCCAGGAGCCGATGACGGCGCTGAACCCGGTGCGGACCATCGGCGACCAGGTGGCCGAGACGCTGATCGTGCACGGCGTCTCGAGCCGGGCCGAAGCGGCGCGGGCCGCGCGGGAGCGGCTCGACCGCGTGGGGCTTCCGGCGGCGGACTTTCCCTTGGGGCGGTATCCGCACGAGTTGTCGGGCGGGCAGCGGCAGCGGGTCTGCATCGCGATGGCGGTGGCGCTCCGGCCGAAGCTGCTGATCGCGGACGAGCCGACGACGGCGCTCGACGTCACCACGCAGGCGCAGATCCTCGGGCTGCTGAGAGGGCTCGTGCGGGAAGAGGGCATGGCGCTGATGCTCATCACCCACGACCTCGCGGTGGTGGCCGGGCTCGCGGACCATGTCGCGGTGATGCGCGAGGGCCGCGTGGTCGAGGCGGACGGGACCGAGCGGCTCTTCCGCACGCGGGGACATCCCTATACGCAGAAGCTATTCGCGGCGTCCGAACATGCGCCGCAGCGGGCGAGAATGGCCAAGGACACACCGCTTCTGTCGGTGCAGGACGTGACGCGGAGTTACGCGCTGCCACGCGCCTCGCTCTTCGCGCCGCCGGCGCGGTTCAACGCGGTGAACGGGGTGACGCTGACCGTGCGCGACGGGGAGAGCGTGGGGCTCGTGGGCGAATCGGGCTGCGGGAAGTCGACGCTTTCCCGCGCGATCCTCGGGCTCGACCCGGTGCAGGGCGGGCGCATCCTGCTCGACGGCGAGGAGGTGGACGGCGGAGGCCACGTTCCCGACGCGCTCCGTCGCAGGATGCAGGTCGTCTTTCAGGACCCCTACGGCAGCTTCAACCCGCGCCACAGGGTCGGCCGGCTGGTGGCGGAGCCGTTCCATCTCTACCCGGGAGATCTCGCCGACCGGGAGGCGCGGGTCGACATGGCGCTCACGGATGTGGGGTTAACGCCCGCCGACAAGTCCAAGTATATCCACGAGTTCTCGGGCGGGCAGCGGCAGCGCGTCGCGATCGCGCGGGCGCTCGTGACGCGGCCGAAGCTGATCGTTCTGGACGAGGCGGTCTCGGCGCTCGACGTGTCGATCCGGGCGCAGGTGCTCGACCTGCTTGCGGACCTTCAGGCGCGCTACGGGCTGAGTTACCTCTTCATCAGCCACGATCTGCACGTGGTGCGCAGGATCACCGACCGGGTCTATGTCATGCGGCGGGGCAGGATCGTGGAGGAGGGGCCGACGGCGGAGGTCTTCGACGCGCCGCGGCACGACTACACGCAGGAACTGCTGGCCGCGACGCCGCGGATCCCGGCGGACTGGCATGAGGGAGGACGCTATGGGACTTGACGCACTCTGGTACGAACCGGGCGCGATCCACATCGGGGGCAGGTGGGCCGACATAGGAGGGCTGCCGCTGGAGAACCCCTCGACCGGCGAGAGCATGGGCGAGATCGCGCGGGGCACCGCGGTCCATATCGACGAGGCCGTGGCGGCGGCGCGGGCGGCGCTCGACGGCACGTGGGGTCGCCTAACGGCGGCGGAACGCGGGCGGCTCCTCTCCCGGCTCGGGGCGCTGGTGCTGGAGCACGCCGACGCGCTCGCGCAGATCGAGGCGGCGGACGTGGGCAAGCCGCTCCGCCAGGCGCGGGCCGATGCCGTGGCGCTGGCGCGATACTGCGAGTTCTACGGCGGCGCGGCCGACAAGGTGATGGGGGAGACTATCCCCTATCTCGAAGGCTACACCGTCTACACGCTTCGCGAGCCGCACGGTGTGACGGGGCACATCGTGCCGTGGAACTACCCGATGCAGATCATCGGGCGGTCGGTGGGCGCGGCTTTGGCCATGGGCAACGCCTGCGTGGTGAAGCCCGCCGAAGAGGCGTGCCTGACCGCGCTCGCCTTCGCCGCGCTGGCCGAGAAGGCGGGCTTTCCGGCCGGCGCGGTCAACGTCGTGCCGGGGCTGGGCGAGGAGGCCGGGGCGGCGCTGGCGGGGCATTCGGGCGTCGATCAGGTCTCGTTCACCGGGTCGGTGGGTGTCGGCGCGCAGGTGCAGGCGGCGGCGGCGCGGAACGTGGTGCCGGTGACGCTGGAACTGGGCGGCAAGTCGCCGCAGGTCGTGTTCGCGGACGCGGATCTCGACGCCGCGCTGCCGTTTCTCGTGAACGCGGGGATCCAGAACGCGGGGCAGACCTGTTCGGCGTCCTCGCGGATCGTGGTGGAGCGGGGCCTGCACGACGAGGTGGTCGAACGGATGGCGGCGCGATACCGCGAGCTGCGGGTCGGGCCGGCGGTGGCGGACCTCGACGTGGGGCCGCTGATATCCGCGAGGCAGAAGCAGATCGTGGAAGGCTATCTGTCCGCGGCGGGCGATCTGGAGCTCGCGGGGCGCGGCGAGGTCGTGGGCAACGCGCCCGAGGGCGGGCATTACGTGGCGCCGCACCTTCTGGCGGGGGCGCAGGCCGGGCACCGGCTGGCGCAGGAGGAGATCTTCGGACCTGTGCAGGTCGTCATCCCCTTCGACGACGAGGAGGAGGCGGTGGCGATCGCCAACGGCACCGACTACGGGCTCGTGGCCTCGGTCTGGAGCCGGGACGGCGGGCGGCAGATGCGCCTCGCGAAGCGGCTGCACGCGGGACAGGTCTTCCTCAACAATTACGGCGCGGGCGGCGGTGTGGAGCTGCCCTTCGGCGGGGTCGGCAAGTCGGGGCACGGGCGGGAGAAGGGATTCGAGGCGCTCTACGGCTTCTCCGCGCTCAAGACGGTGGCGGCCTTCCATGGGTAGCGGAGCGGCTGCGCCGCACGTCTTCCGGCATTCCGCGCCTGCGGCGCGCCATGCGGCGCCTCCGGCGGGAGTATTTGCGCCGAGATGAAGTCCTCCGTCAGCCGAAGGCGGCGAGCCGCGCCTCCTGCCGGACGATCAGCGCCTCGACCTCGGCGATGGCGGCGGGGGTGAGGCCGCCGCCGGGCTTGCGGACCTCCGCATGGGCGATCGCGCCGCGCCGGGCCAGCGTATGCTTGCGGATCGCCAGGCCGAGGCCGGGCTGGCTTTCGTAGCGGACGAGCGGCAGGTAGGCGTCGAAGAGATCGCGGGCGCGGGTCTCGTCGCCCGCATCGAAGGCCGCGATGACATCGGCCATCATCTCGGGGAAGGCGAAGCCGG
>CAYTBD010000283.1:0-3914 GCA_964435755.1 uncultured Rhodobacterales bacterium | reverse complement strand
TCTAGCTCTGACAGGGACAGAGATTGATGGAGAATGGCGATGGCTTTTCTGGCAGATGTATTCGCACCCCTTGAGCCGATACGCTTTTCCACGTTGGCGCGGAGCTTCAGGGATTATCGCCGGCGCAACGCGGTGCGTCGCCGGATCTTGAACGAGCTTTCGGCCCTGAGCGATCGGGAACTCAACGACCTCAACATCTCGCGGTTCGACTTCCGCCAGATCGCGGACGAGGCTGCGCGCCGCGCGTGAGCCAAACGCGGGGTGGCCGCCGGTCAGGCGACCGCCTCCCCCCGCCGGGTGATGACGTAATCCTCGGGCGCGGTTTCGCTGATGCCCGAGATCCTTTCGCACCAGGTCTTCAGAATCATCATCGTCGTCAGTGAGGCGACTTCGGGATGCCGCGCGAGCCGGTCGCGCAGATCCTCGATGATCGACTGGTCAGCGGCCTCGACGAGGACCCGCATGTCCGTCGATCCGGACGTCGACCAGCAGGAGACGAGCTCGCTCCAGTTCGCGATGGATGCGTAGACCTTCCCGCAGACGTTCCGCCTCAGTCGCACGTCGAACATCGCGCGCACACCCGACGGACGCGTGTCGTCCACCGTCTCGATCTCGATCGTGAACCGGCGGATGACCTTCTCGCGCACCAGCTTGTCGACGTGATGCCGGACCGTCGGGCGTGACAGACCGACGATGGCCGCTATCTCGGTGAGCGACCTGCGCCCGTTCTCGCGCAGAAGCTGCAGGATCATCTTGTCGGTGGGGCTGAGCCTCATTGGATTCTCTCGCTTGCTCCGGACAACTTAAAGGTGTTTTTCGACGAAACGAAGAAAAACTTGCACTTCGAAAGCTGCATGATGTCGCCAAACGTTCAAGTCTTTCCGAAACGAAAGATTGGGGGACATGCTATGACAGCATATCTGACAGGAGACGACGTCCGCGAGACTTTTCCCAACGCCAGCTGGCAGAGAATCGTCTTCGCGGAGTTCGAGGCGACCCTCACGAGCAAGTCGCGACCCTTCCCGTGCATCTTCGGCGTCACCGGGCTCAAGTCGAACATGCTCCGCTATGCGTTCGTCGATCCCCTCGACCCGGAATCTCTTGGCCCGGTCCTGTGGGACTACGTGGCCAACGCGCGCGGGATCGGCAAGATGACCTCCCTCGTCGTGTTCGGCCGCCCGGGCCCCGTCCAGAGCATCGACGCTTACCGTGACAGGTTCTGGAACCTCCTCGACGGTCTCGCGCGTCTCGACCCGTCCCCGCGTCCCGAGGCTGTCCCCGAGCACCTCGACACCGATCGCTGGGAATTCTGCTTTGGCGGCGAACCGATCTTCGTCGTGTGCAATTCGCCCGCCCATGTTCTCCGTCAGAGCCGCCGGTCCACCTCCTTCATGATCACCTTCCAGCCACGCTGGGTCTTCGAGGGTGTCACGGATACGCAGGACCCGGCGGTGCTCCGCGCCCTGAAGGCGGTCCGCGAGCGCCTTGCCGATTTTGATGTCGTCGCGCCCGCTCCCTACCTCGGAGCCTACGGGGACACGGGCAACCGCGAATACCAGCAGTACTTCATCGACGACAGCAACGTTCCGCCTGCCTGCCCGTTCCACGCTCTGGGCAAGGCGCGGGACAAGGATCTCACGAAGGACAAGGGGAAAGTGGCATGACGACGCAAGCCTTCGCAGACGCGACCGACACCGATTTCCGGATCTTCTCGACGAACGTGGATACGACCAACCTGCGTCCACTGATCGAACAACTCCTCCCCGACCAGGGATCGATCGAGGTTCAGCGCGACGTGGCCGGCAAGGAACACGCCTGGCACAGCCACGACACCGACGAGACGCTCGTGATCATCGACGGCAGGGTCCGGTTCTATTGGGACCAGGGCGAGAAGATCTGCGACCCGGGAACCGTGATCTCGCTGCCCGCGGGCATGATGCACGGCTCCGTCGCCCTCGAAGGCGGGGCCACCTACCTGATCGCCTTCCAGGTCGCGAGACTGACACACCATGGGTGAACTCACCAAGGCGCTGGGTCCCTGGCGCGGAACCGCGATGATGCTCAATATCGTGCTCGGGGCGGGTCTTCTGACCCTTCCCGGTCTCGCGGCCCAGTCCGCGGGAAGTGCCGCGATCGTCGTCTGGGTCGTCTGCGCTCTCGCGGCCTTCCCCCTTCTGCTCATCTTCGCGCTTCTCGGACGCGACTATCCCGACGCCGGCGGGCTCGCGTCGATCATGCGGCACGCCTACGGGGCGTTCGGATACGTCCCTTCGACGTTCATCTTCCTCGGCGCCGTCGCCGTCGGTCTGCCGGCCATCGCGATGACGGGCGGCTACTACGCGGCAGCCGCCTTGGGCGGGCCGCCGCACCTCTATGCCGGGGGGCTCATCCTCCTCGCGATGATCGGCAACCTCGCGTCGGCCGAGATCGCGGGCCGCATCAACACGGCGATCGCGTCGGTCATCGTGGTTGTGCTCATCGCGATCACGGTGCTCGGGTGGCTGGTGGTGGAGCCGGACTGGGGCACGGTCCGTGCGGCCACCTCCGACCTGCCGGACCTCGCCACCTTCGGTCTCGTCTTCATGATGGTGTTCTTTGCCTTCACGGGCTGGGAAGTCGCCGCGAACCTCGGCGGAGAATTCGTCAATCCGCGCCGCAACATTCCGATCGCCATGGCGATGTCCTTCGTGCTGGCCGTCGGGCTGTATCTCGCGCTCGCTGTCGTGGTCGTCGCGTCAGGACCCGTCGGCGCGGACGAGGCGCCGTTCGCACGCATCTTCGGCGCCGAATTCGGTCCGGTCGGCGCGCTCGCGATGTCGGGCGTCTCGGTCGTCATCATCTACGCGAACCTGTCCGCCGCGCTCTGGGCGGTGTCGCGGATGGTCTACTCCGCCGCGACCGAACGGCTGATCTTCGGATGCTTCACCCGCGTCTCGAGAGGCGTGCCGCTGAACGCGGTCCTGCTGACGACGGGTGTCCTGCTGTCGGTCGTCTTGCTGTCCTACGAGGGCTTGCTGGACCTCGGAAGCCTCCTCGCGATCGCCGGCCAGAACTTCCTTCTGCTCTATGCCGGTGCCGCGGCCGCTCTGATCCAGCTCGCGACCAGGGGCTGGCACCGCGTCCTCGGATGGGCTTGCCTCGCCCTTGTCGCGGTGCTCATGGCGGGGCGTGGCATCCAGGGCCTCTACTATCCGGCCTTTCTCGTCGCCACGGGTCTTGCCGTCGCGCTGGTGCGCATGCGGCTCGCGCTGATGGTCGCGGGCAGAGGTGAGGAATCCACATGAGCAAGATCATACGGGACACCCGCTGGAACATGGATGCGCAACGGCACCTGCGGGAGGAACTGGACGCACAGATCGACACGCTCTCGCTTCCCGAGATCCAGGTGCTGCTGCTCTTCGCGCGGCAGGTCATGGCCTATCATGATCCCGACGTCGTGGGAGATTTCCTCGCATGGAGAGAGGATCCGAGGCTGGGCAGCATCCTGCAGCTCGCGGCCGCGGTGAGCGACGATCTGCGGGAACAGCTTCTGTTCGTCGCGGAGGATTTCTACGCCAGCGAGAAGTCGCAAGCGCGCGAGTGACCCTCTCCGGACGACGTCGCGATCCGGGGCGGCGAGGCTAACGCGCCCGCTCGCCCACGAAGCGGCCTGCACCGTCGGGACGGGGGAGGGCCGCATGCGCCTCGGCGAACCGGGCAATCCGGGCCGCGACCTCCGGCTCCGGCGGGCAGGTGCGGCGGGCCCCGAGGTCCATGTGCAGCATGAGCGTTTCGACAGTCGCCGCGAGCGTCCCGTCTTCGAGATACAGGCAGTTGAACACGTGAAGCTTCTTTCCCGTCCCGGAGAGGACCTGCGTCGTGATCCTGATCCGGTCGCCCGCGCGGACCTCTTCGAGATGGCGAATGTGGCTTTC
>CAYTBD010000282.1:0-3932 GCA_964435755.1 uncultured Rhodobacterales bacterium | reverse complement strand
GGGTCGTAGATCAGACGCTGGATCATGTCCGTCCGCCTGAGAAGCTTGAACGGCTGGATCGGCCGCTGAAGACGCCTGTTCAGTTCGCTCACCAGCCTTTCGGCGCGCCGTCTCAGGAACCAACGCACGGACGGAAACAGGAAATGCGACGCGAAGGTGACCGCCGCAAAGACCAGAATCAGCAGCAATAGCCAAAGGGGGATCTCGACGGGCCGGAACATGACTCCTGACTACAGCATTTCACAGGTGGAAACAGCTTCCAGCGGGTCGGCCCGCTCGCGTGGCCGATGGAACGGCCACCGCTTCTTCCGCGTTCACCAAAAACAACTGTGAAAACCGGAATTGGAGCCAAATCATGAAAGGTCCCGACGTCTCGCTGAAGCACCTGCAGCGCGCGCTGACGATGGAACTGACCACCATCAACACCTATCTCTACCAGGAGAAGCAACTCGACGACTGGGGGATCGACCGCCTCGCCGAGCGGATGCGCGAGGAGACCGACGAGGAACGCGGGCACGCGTCCATGTTCCTCGAGCGGCTTCTGTTCCTCGACGGCGAAGCCGACATGAAGACGCTCGACGAGATTGACAAGCCGACCAGCGTCCGTGGGATCTTCGAAACCCAGCAGCGCATGGAACTCGAGGCGCGAGAGTATTACGCGAAGGCGGCGAACGACTGCCAGGACGCGGGCGACCTTGGCTCCTTCGAATTGTTCATGCGCATTCTGAAGGACGAGGAAGACCACATCGACTTCGTGGAGGAGCAGTTCGACCTGATGGAGATGATGGGTGACCAGCTCTACATCGCCCGGCAGGTGTCCTCCGTCGGCGAGGGCGACGAGGAGAGCGTGCCCTGAGCATCGCGCATCCCTTCGAGACGCGCGGCGGAGCCTCGTGCTCCGCCGATTTGTTTTCACTTCTCGACGCTGCGCCGCAGCGGGAGTCTGGACACGCAAGATTATTTCGCCTAATTCGTTGCCTCGGGAATTATTGAACCGAGTAGGCGCCGATGTCTGACACCACACGCGACAAGCCCTGGCTGTTCCGCACCTACGCCGGCCATTCGACGGCGAAGGCCTCGAACGACCTTTACCGGGGCAATCTCGCGCGGGGTCAGACGGGCCTTTCGGTCGCCTTCGACCTGCCCACGCAGACCGGCTACGACAGCGACCACGAGCTCTCGCGCGGCGAGGTCGGCAAGGTCGGCGTACCGATCGCGCATCTGGGCGATATGAGGATGCTCTTCGACGCGATCCCGCTCGAGCAGATGAACACCTCGATGACGATCAACGCGACGGCACCCTGGCTGCTCGCGCTCTACGCCGCCGTGGCCGAGGAGCAGGGCGCGGATGTGGCAAAGCTCCAGGGCACCGTGCAGAACGACATCATCAAGGAATACCTTTCGCGCGGCACCTATGTCTGCCCGCCGCAGCCATCCCTTCGGATGATTACCGACGTGGCCGCCTGGACACGGGAGCACATGCCGAAGTGGAATCCGATGAACGTCTGCTCCTACCACCTGCAGGAAGCGGGCGCGACGCCGGAGGAGGAACTCGCCTTCGCGCTGGCGACCGCGACGGCGGTGCTTGACGATCTGAAGGAAAAGGTGCCCGCAGAACACTTCCCGGCAATGGTCGGCCGCATCTCGTTCTTCGTGAACGCCGGCATCCGCTTCGTGACCGAGATGTGCAAGATGCGCGCCTTCGTCGAACTCTGGGACGAGCTCTGCGAAACACGCTACGGCGTCGAGGATCCGAAATACCGCCGCTTCCGCTACGGGGTGCAGGTGAATTCGCTCGGGCTCACTGAACAGCAGCCGGAAAACAACGTCTACCGCATCCTCCTGGAGATGCTTGCGGTCACGCTCTCGAAGAACGCACGCGCCCGCGCCGTGCAGCTTCCCGCCTGGAACGAGGCCCTCGGCCTGCCGCGTCCGTGGGACCAGCAATGGTCGCTCCGGATGCAGCAGATCCTCGCCTACGAGACCGATCTTCTCGAATACGGCGACCTGTTCGACGGCAACCCAGCCGTGACAGCCAAGGTCGAGGCACTGAAGGACGGCGCGCGCGCGGAGCTGGCCCAGATCGACGGCATGGGCGGGGCGGTGAACGCCATCGAATACATGAAATCGCGGCTCGTGGAATCGAACGCCGAGCGGATCGCGAAGATCGAGCGCGGCGAGACGATCGTCGTCGGCGTCAACAAGTACGAACAAGGGGAGCCCTCGCCCCTGACCTCCGGGCCGGACGCCATCATGGTGGCCGACCCGGAGGCCGAATCCGACCAGATCGCACGGCTCGAAGCGTGGCGGGCGAAGCGCGACGAGGCGGCCGTTCGCGCGGCTCTGGCCGATCTGCGCGAGGCCGCGAAGTCCGGCGCCAACATCATGCCGCCCTCGATCGCCGCCGCGAAGGCGGGGGCCACGACCGGCGAATGGGGCGACGTTGTTCGCGCGGCCTTCGGACAGTACCGCGCGCCGACCGGCGTGTCGCGCAATCCGTCGAACCGGACCGAGGGGCTCGACGAGATCCGCGCCGCCGTCGATGCCGTCTCGGGCAAGCTCGGAGAGAAGCTCCGCTTCCTCGTCGGCAAACCGGGCCTCGACGGCCATTCCAACGGCGCCGAACAGATCGCCGCCCGCGCCCGCGACTGCGGCATGGAGATCACCTACGAGGGCATCCGCCTGACGCCTGCCGAAATCGTCGCGGCGGCAGCGGAAGGCCGCGCGCATGTCGTTGGCCTCTCGATCCTTTCGGGCAGCCATGTGCCGCTCGTCGAGACGCTCATGGCGGAGATGCGCGCCGCGGGTCTTGGCCACGTGCCGGTCGTCGTCGGCGGGATCATCCCCGAAGCGGACGCCGCGCGGCTTGCGGCGATGGGCGTGGCGCGTGTCTACACGCCCAAGGACTTCGAACTGAACCGGATCATGTTCGACATCGTGGCCCTCGCCGACCCCGAAGCGGTCGCGGCCGAATAGAGCACTCGTGCGAGGGACTGCCGGCCCCCTCGCGGCGCCGACCTCGGCACCGATAGCGCCTCCCGATCGGACAGGCGAACCCGCGAAGGGTCCCGTCCATACGCCCGCCCCAAGAAGTCCGCATCGGGGTTTTAGCCGGGGAATCCGCCGCCTATAGTCCGCCAGACGCTGGACAGGGAGGCGGGACGTGTCGATTCACATCAATGCGAAACCGGGCGAAATCGCCGAGACGGTGCTTCTGCCGGGCGATCCGAGGCGGGCGAAATGGGCCGCCGACACGTTCCTCGATGCGCCGAGACAGGTCAATGACGTCCGGGGGATGCTGGGGTTCACCGGGACCTGGAAGGGTAATCGCGTGACGATCCACGGAACCGGGATGGGCATGCCCTCACTGTCGATCTACGTCAACGAGCTGATCCGGGACTACGGCGCGAAGACCTTGATCCGCATAGGAAGTTGCGGCGCGATGCAGGAGGCGGTGAAGATCCGCGATGTCATCATTGCGATGACCAGTTCCACCCTCTCGTCTCCGTCCAAGGGCATCTTCCGCGAGTTGAACTTCGCCCCCTGCGCCGACTGGTCCCTGCTCCGCGCAGCGGCCGCGGCCGCGGAAAGGAGCGGGATTTCAGCGCATGTAGGCGGGATCTACTCCTCTGATGTGTTCTACGACGAGCGCCCGGACCTCAACGAACAGATGGTCCGCCACGGCATTCTCGGCGTGGAAATGGAAGCCGCCGAACTCTACACCCTCGCCGCCCGCCACGGCCGTCGCGCGCTGGCGGTCCTGACGGTCAGCGACCACCTGATCACCGGAGAGGCCCTGCCGTCGGAAGACCGCGAGCGAAGCTTCGCCGAAATGGTCGAGATCGCGCTCGCCGCGGCGTTTCCGGAGCATGCCGCCTGACAGCGCCACGTATGGAGTGAATTCCGGCGCGGGAGGGCTATCGGCCGTGGCT
>CAYTBD010000281.1:0-3946 GCA_964435755.1 uncultured Rhodobacterales bacterium | reverse complement strand
AGAACACCGCGCGCTCCATCTTGAGCGGCGCCAGTTCCGCCGTCATCGCCCGGTCGAGGCGCACCGCCGCTTCGGCCCGCGCCGCGCCGAGCGCGTCGGCTGCGGCCTCGTAGGCCGCTTCGGCCTCGGCCACGTCGGCCTTCAGCGCCTTGAGATCCGCCGCGCCGCTGTCGAGCGCGGCGAGCTTGCCGCGCAACTCCTCCGCCAGCGCCCCGAGGTCGTCCGGAAGCACGCCGTGCTTTCGCGCGAGGCCCCGGATCGCGAAAAGCCGCTCCTCGACCGCCTCCAGCTCGCCCGGATCGAAGGCCATCGCCTCGAGCGCGCGCTCGACGCCCTGCGCCGCCTCGCCCAGTTCGGTGATCGCGCGTTCGAGCGCGGCCAGCGGCGCGTCGAGCGTGCCCTCCGCGCGGTCCGCCGCGCCGTCGAGCCACCGGGCCGCGTCGGTCATGAGACCCTCCGCCCCCTGCTCGCCGAGCGCGGCCGAGGCCTTGGCGATGTCTTCGCGGATCTTCTCCGCCCCCTGCATCAGCCGCCGCCGCTGGTCGAGCGCCGCGTCCTCGCCCGGCTCGGGGTCGAGCGCGTCGAGCTCCCCCACCGCGTGACGCAGGAAGTCCTCCTCGGCCTTCAGCGCCGCGACCCGCGTCTCGGCCTCGGCCAGCGCCCGGCGCGCCTGCCCCAGCCGCCGCCATGCCGCGCGCGTTTCGGCCACCCGCGGATCGAGTCCGCCGTAGGCGTCGAGCAGCTGCCGGTGCCCGCGCGGATTGAGAAGCCCCCGGTCGTCGTGCTGGCCGTGCAGTTCCACCAGCGTGTCGGACAGCGCGCGCAGCACCTCGCCCGAGGCGCGGCGGTCGTTGATGTAGGCGGTCTTGCGCCCGTCGCGCGCGTTGACCCGCCGCAGGATCAATTCGTCCGGGCGTCCAAAGCCCGCCTCGTCCAGCACCGCCCAGCCGGGATGATCCCCGGACAGCTGGAATTCGGCCACCACCTCGCCCTGCTCCGCGCCCGTCCGCACGAGATCGGCCCGGCCGCGCCAGCCCAGCACGAAGCCGAGCGCGTCGAGCAGGATCGACTTGCCCGCCCCGGTCTCGCCCGTCAGCACGTTGAGCCCCGGCTGAAAGTCGAGCTCCAGCCGGTCGATGATGAGCATGTCGCGGATATCGAGGCTCCGCAGCATCAGGTGGCGTGCCTCCCGATCAGAGCCACTCGCCGCGGATCGTCTGCCGCCAGACGGTCGAGAGCCAGCCCGTGGGCTGCGCCTCGGGCCGGAGCCCCTGCCCCGTCAGAAGCGCGAAGGCGTCCTCGTACCACTCCGTCGCCTGGAAATTGTAGCCGAGGATCGCGCCCGCCGTCTGCGCCTCGTCGGTCTGACCCAGAGCGAGGAACGCCTCCGTCAGCCGGTAGAGCGCCTCGGGCGTCTGCGTCGTCGTCTGGAAATTCTCGACGACGACGCGGAAACGGTTGATCGCCGCCTGGTAGTTTCCGCGCTTGAGGTAATACCTCCCGATCTCCATTTCCTTCGCGCCGAGGTGATCGAAGGCGAGGTCGAACTTCAGGATCGCCGAGCGGGCGTATTCGCTGTCGGGATGCTCCTCGATCACGCGGCGGAGCGCCTGGAGCGCCTGGAACGTCAGCCCCTGATCGCGGCCGACGTCGTCGATCTGGTCGTAGTAGCTGAGCGCGAGGAGGTACTTGGCATAGGCCGCGTCCTCGTCGGCCGGGTAGAAGTCGATGAAGCGCTGCGCCGCCCCGCGCGCGCTTTCGTAGTCGCGGTCGCGGTGGTAGGCGAAGGCCTGCATGATCAGCGCCCGCTTGGCCCACTCCGAATAGGGATAGAGCCGCTCGACCTCTCCGAAGAACCGCGCCGCCTCCTCGGGGTTCTGGGTCTCGAGTTCCAGTTCGGCGCGCTGGTAGATCTCTTCGGCCGTGAAGCTCTCGAGCGGTCGCTCGCGGTCGGCCGGACCCTCGCCGCAGCCGGCCAGAACGAGCGCCAGAACGGCGGACGCCATCGCAATCCGAGGTTTCGCACCGGCACCTGCCATCTCGCCTTCCCCACGTCCCGGGCTCATGCATTTCTCGCGCCGGCCCTTCGATTGCCGGTGTCCTAGCACAGAAAAAATCGGGGCAAAACGGCTTTGCGAGTCAGGCGGCGAAGGCGAGATCCGTCCGTGTGACGCCGGCACCGGGCAGCCGGGCGGACGCGGTCTCCGACAGCGAAACCATGCGGAACGCCGTCGGCCGCGCGAACAGCGTCTTGAGCAGCGCGTTCGTCATCGCGTGGCCGGCCCGTTCGGCCGTGTAGCGCCCGAGGATCGGCGTTCCGGCCAGCGCCAGATCGCCCAGAGCGTCCAGCATCTTGTGCCGCACCGCCTCGTCCGCGTGACGCAGCCCGCCCGGCGTGAGCACGGCATCGCCTTCGACCACGACCGCGTTGTCGTAGGAGCCCCCGAGCGCGAGCCCCTTGGCCTTCATCTCCGCCACGTCGGAACTCCGGCAGAAGGTCCGGCTGTCGGCGAGTTCGTGCACGAAGGCCCCGTTCGACATCACGAGGTGCTTGTCCTGCCGCCCGATCGCGGTATCCGCGAACTCGATGCCGAACGCGATCTCCAGCGTATCGGCCGGATCCAGCCGCGCGAAGGCCCCGCCGTTCCGGACTTCGACCGTATCGACGAGTTCTATCGCGCGCACCGGCGCCGCCTGGCGGCGGATGCCGCGCCCGAGGATGCCCCGGACGAAGGGCGCGGCGCTGCCGTCGAGGATCGGAACTTCCGGCCCGTCGATCTCGATCAGGAGATTGTGGATGCCGCAGCCGGCGACCGCCGCCATCACGTGTTCGATCGTGGTGACCGAGACCCCGGCGGAGTTGGCGATCTTCGTGCAGAGCGACGACGAGATGACGGAATCCCAGCGCGCCGCGATCAGCCCGTCTCGGGACGCGGCGTCCGTGCGCCGGAACCAGATGCCGAATTCGGCGGAGGCCGGACGCAACGTCATGCGCGCCGGACATCCCGTGTGGAGGCCCACGCCCTCGAATGTCACCGGAGATTTTATTGTTGACTGCACGTCGGTTCCGTTTCGCACTTCGCCCTCTGCGGGGCTCAACCCGAAGTAGGAAGTGCCGCGGGAGACCTCAACTCAATCTTTGCAACACTCTGAAACACGGCCCATAAGCGTCGGCGGGAAAACGCCCGTTCACGAAGTCGTCAGGTTCAAGTCATTGGTTCAAAAAGAAAAGAGCCAGCGAACGCTGGCCCTTTTCCTGTGGATAACGTGATTCGGATCAGTTCGCCTGGCGGCGCAGGAACGCGGGGATCTCGATCTTCTCCTGCTCGGGCGACATCTCGTCCTCCTCGACCGCCTGACGCACCTGAGGCTGCTGGCGGACCTGCGGCTGGGCGCGCTGGACCGTTTCCGAAGGGTGGCCGGTCATGCGGTTGATGAGCGAATTGATCCCGAAGCGGGGACGATCCCCGACCGCTTCGGCCTGCCGCACGGGAGCGGCGGGCGCGCTGGCGCGCTCCTCCCCGCCCGGTGCGCGGCGCACGGCCGCCTGCAGCCGCGAGAGCGCTTCGGGCGAGGGCGTGCCGGGGCTCCGCTCCGCATGCTGCGCCGCGGGCTCCGGCCGGTAGGCGGGCCGGGGAAGGTCGTCCTCGTCGTACATCGACGCCGGGGGCTGGTCCCGCCCGGCGGTCTCCGGCTCGAACCCTTCGAAGAGCGACGGCTCCTCTTCCGCCTCCGGCGCGACGTCGACGGTATGCGGCTCGGCGAAGTCGTCCTCGGCGGGAGCCTCCGGCTCGACCGGCTCCTCGACGCGCTGCGGCTGCTCGAGCGGGCGCGCCATCGACCGGCGCGGCACCGGCGTTTCGGCAGTGTTGTCGGTCGCGTCGATGCCGGTGGCGACGACGCTGACGCGCATCATCCCCTCCATATCGGTGTCGAGCGTCGAGCC
>CAYTBD010000280.1:0-3947 GCA_964435755.1 uncultured Rhodobacterales bacterium | reverse complement strand
GACGACTCGAGCCCCTGTCCCAACTGGACGGACTTCGAGAAGCTGTCGACCACGTGAAGCTGGTTGCCCTTCGGCTGGGCAATCAGCATCCTACAACTGTTGGTGCCGAGATCCAGCGCCGCATAGAGATCGGCCGGATCGGGCTGCGGCGGCGCGGGGGTGTCGACCGGGATCGGGAACGCGCCCACGCCGTCGGGACGCTTGGGCGGCATGTCGCCCTCCGGTTTCAGGTTGTGACAAACGTATGACCAACCCCCCGTTGGCGCAAGTGCCGATCCCGATGGCTTCAAGATGATCTTGAGGATTATTCCGATGCCGCACGGGTGGCCATGGGGCCGCGCGGCGGGCTAGATCGACGCGCCACGTCGCTCCATGCGGCCCGAGTGTCGAAAACGCACCCGGGCGGCGTGCGGCCGACGCGTAGAAGCGGATCAATTCGGCGGAGAATCGGATCATGCCCGACGTCACCATCGTCTACTGGCGGGACATCCCCGCGCAGGTCATCGTCGGCAAGGGCCGGCGGGGCTCGAAGATGCCCCTGCCCGAAAGGTTCGAGCAGGCCATCGACCGGGCCGCGATGAAGGTGGGCGCGGCGGAGACGGACGCCTATCTCGCCGAATGGCGGAAGGCCGCGCCCTACGAGGTGGCGGGAGAGCCGGACGAGATCGCCCGCGCGGAAGCCGCGCGGATCGATGCCGAATACGACACCGGGCGCCTCAGGGCGCTCATCGACAACGACGGCTGGGCGTGACGCCCGGGACCTTGTGGGAGGCCGCGATGGCGCTGTTGAACTTCAGGCGGAAAGAGACCGCACGCCCCGGCGCGCCGGATATCTCCGGGTTCCTCGAGGGCTTCTCGATCGAGGTGATGCCGCGCACGGCCGAGAAGATCGAGGACTTCCGCGAGATCCTGCCCGCGGGAACCCGGGTCTACATCGCGCATATCGACGGCACGCCGATCAAGGACATGGTCGCGACGGCGTCGCGGATCGCGGGCGAGGGCTTCCCCGTGATGCCGCATTTCCCCGCGCGGATCATTCCCGACCGGGCCACGCTCGCCGACTGGATCGCCCGCTACCGGGGCGAGGCCGGCGTCGATCAGGCCCTGCTTCTGGGCGGCGGCGTGCCCGAGCCCCACGGCGACTTCCACTGCTCGATGCAGCTCATCGAGACGGGGCTTTTCGACGGTTTCGCGCGGCTCCACGTCGCGGGCCATCCCGAAGGCAACCGCGACATCGATCCCGACGGCTCGGACAGGAACGTCATGGAGGCGCTGCGCTGGAAGCAGGCCTTCGCCGAGCGGACCGACGCGCAGATGGCCATGGCGACCCAGTTCGCGTTCGAGGCCGAGCCGGTCATCGCCTGGGCCGAGCGTCTGAGGTCCGAGGGCATCTCGCTGCCGATCCACATCGGCGTGGCGGGCCCGGCCAAGCTCCAGACGCTCATCAGGTTCGCCGTCGCCTGCGGCGTCGGCCCGTCGCTGCGCGTGCTCCAGAAGCGCGCGATGGACGTCACCAAGCTCGTGCTGCCCTACGAGCCGACCGATTTCGTCGCCGACCTCGCCGCCCACAAGGCCGCGAACCCGGCGAGCCTCATCGAACAGGTCCACCTCTTCCCCCTCGGCGGCATCAAGACCGGCGCCGCCTGGGCCACCGAACACGGGCGCGTCGCGCCTGTCGCGCGCAACGTCATCTGAAGGATCACGAATGACACGCACCGTCCTCGAGTCCAAATCCAAGACCATCGTCATCGGCTTCGACGAGCCGTTCTGCGTCATCGGCGAGCGGATCAACCCCACGGGCCGCAAGAGGCTCGCCGCGGAACTCGAGGCCGGTGATTTCACCACGGTCGAGAAGGACGCGCTCGAACAGGTCGCCTGCGGCGCGATGGTGCTCGACGTGAACTCGGGCGCGGTCTTCACCAACAAGATGGCCGAGGATCCGCGCTACGCCGACAACAACTTCGTCGAGCCGCCGCTGATGCGCGAACTCATCGCCCGCGTCCAGGCGCTCGTCGACGTGCCGCTGTGCATCGACAGCTCGGTCCCCGAGGCGCTTCAGGCCGGTCTCGAGGCCGCCGAGGGCCGCCCGCTGCTCAATTCCGTCACCGGCGAGGAGGAGCGGCTCGACGTCGTCCTGCCGCTCGTCAAGAAGTACAACGTGCCCGTCGTGGCGATCTCGAACGACGACACCGGCATCTCGGAAGACCCCGAAGTGCGCTTCGCGGTGGCGAAGAAGATCGTCGAACGCGCCGCCGACTTCGGCATCCCGGCGCACGACATCGTCGTCGACCCTCTGGTGATGCCGGTGGGCGCCATGGCCTCCGCGGGCCAGCAGGTCTTCACCCTCGTCCGGCGCCTGCGCGACGAACTGGGCGTCAACACCACCTGCGGCGCCTCGAACGTGTCCTTCGGCCTGCCCAACCGCCACGGCATCAACGCCGCCTTCCTGCCGATGGCGATCGGCGCCGGCATGACCTCGGCCATCATGAACCCGGTCCGTCAGGTCGAGATGGAGGCGATCAAGGCCGCCAACTTCCTGATGAACCACGACCCCAACGGCGGCGAATGGATCCGCTTCTCGCGCGTCCTCGACGCCGTCGCGGCGGGCAAGACCTTCCCCGAGGCCGCCGCCGAAGCGGCCGCGGGCCGCACCGGCCGGGGCGGCCGCGAGGGGCGCCGCCGCCGCGCCGGGTGAGGCCCGGCGCATGCCGCGCCCCGCCGACGGCGGGACCGTTCGGTCCCGCCGGTCAGTCCCGCGACACGAGCCAGTGCAGCGGCAGCAGGCAAAGGAGATAGACCGTCGCCAGCGGCAGCCCGAGCACCAGCCACATCGCCGCCATGGACGCGTTCGTCAGGATGCCGATCACGAAGACGGCCAGCGCCGCCAGCATGGCGATCACCGGCACCGTCGCCGCCAGCCGCCACTTGTCGCGCATCCGCCGGAGCGCGGACCACTGCAGCGCCAGATAGGCGACCGGAGTCAACAGAAGCAGGGTTTCGATCTGCATGGCACACCCCATGAAACTCGCCACCACCCGATAAGACTGATCGGGCATCATGGCACCCGTCTGGTCGTGTCGTGACGTTTTGAGGCAGTTCGCCGCCGCTTTGCGGATGTCACCGGCAAAATCCCGCGTTATGTAGTGATGCAATGGCAACAAGGGCAGAAAAATGAGCGCCGATCCTCTGGTGATCTTCACGCCATCGGGAAAGCGGGGACGGTTCCCCGCGGGGACGCCCGTGCTCACCGCCGCGCGGCAACTCGGCGTCGACCTCGATTCGGTCTGCGGCGGCCGCGGCATCTGCTCGAAATGCCAGGTGACGCCCGGCTACGGCGAGTTCTCCAAGCACGGCGTGACGGTGCGTGAAGGCGCGCTGAGCGACTGGAACGCCGTCGAGGAGCGCTACGACCGGAAACGCGGGCTCAAGGAAGGCCGCAGGCTCGGCTGCCAGGCGACGATCCGGGGCGACGTGGTGATCGACGTGCCGCCCGAAAGCCAGGTCCACAAGCAGGTCGTCCGCAAGGAGGCCGACGCCCGTCCGATGGTCATGGATCCGGCGACGCGGCTGTTCTACGTCGAGGTCACGGAGCCCGACATGCACGAGCCGTCCGGCGACTTCGAGCGGCTCGCCAAGGCGCTTGCCGAACAGTGGGAGATCGAGGGCGTCGATGCCCCGCTTCCCGTCCTTCAGGCCCTCCAGCCCGCCCTCCGCAAGGGCAACTGGACCGTGACGGTGGCCCTCCACAAGGGACACCGGGACACCCGCCACCGCCTGATCGACGTCTGGCCCGGGTTCTGGGAGGGGCGCCTCTACGGCCTCGCGATCGACCTCGGCTCGACGACCATCGCCGCCCACCTCACCGATCTCAGGAACGGCGTCGTGCTCGCCTCGGCGGGCGCCATGAACCCGCAGATCCGCTTCGGCGAGGATCTGATGAGCCGCGT
>CAYTBD010000279.1:3614-3947 GCA_964435755.1 uncultured Rhodobacterales bacterium | reverse complement strand
AGTCGAGAACGATCATCGCCGCCTCTTCGGGGTTCTCCTCGGCCCACTTCCAGCCCTTCATCGAGGCCCGCACGAAGCGCTCCATCGCGTCCACGAAGGCCGGATCCTCGAGACGATCCTCGAGCACGTAGAGCCCGTCCTCGAGCGTCGCGACGCCCTGGTCCTCGTATTTGAAGGTCACCAGTTCCTCGGGCGTGACGCCCGCGTCGATCACCTGCCAGTATTCGTTGTAGGTCATCGTCGAGATGCAGTCGGCCTGCCGCTGCAGGAGCGGATCGACGTTGAAGCCCTGGCGCAGGACGGTGACGCCCGCGCCGGCGCCGTCGGTGGCGA
>CAYTBD010000279.1:0-3604 GCA_964435755.1 uncultured Rhodobacterales bacterium | reverse complement strand
CTGCTTCAGCACCGCCACGCCGTTCTCGTCGGCGCCGTCCGTCTCGATGCCGGCCTGGCTCATCCATGACAGGAACGGGAACTCGTTGCCGAAGAACCACACGCCCAGCGTCTTGCCCGGAAAGTCCTCCGGGCTCTCGATCCCGCTGTCCTTCCAGCAGGTCAGCATCATTCCCGACGACTTGAACGGCTGCGCGATGTTGACGAGCGGCAGACCCTTCTCCCGCGCGGCGAGCGCGGCGGGCATCCATTCGACGAGCACGTCGGCCCCGCCGCCCGCCATGACCTGCGGCGGCGCGATATCGGGACCGCCCGGCTTGACGGTGACGTTGAGACCCTCTTCGTCATAGAAGCCCTGGTCGAGCGCCACGTAGTAGCCCGCGAACTGGGCCTGCGTGACCCACTTCAGCTGAAGCGTGATGTCGTCCTGGGCCTGGGCCATCCCGGCCCCGAGCCCCAGCGCCGTTGCGCCTGCGATGATCTTCTTCATGTTGTTCTCCCCTTGGACTTTCAGTTTCTCGTCCGCTGCGACGGGTGCCAGAACGTCACCGCCCGTTCGGCCAGTGACACGACGCCGTAGACCACCGACCCCGTCAGGGCGGCCACGGCGATTTCAGCCCAGACCAGGTCGATCGACAAGGAGCCGACGCCGGTCGAGATGCGGAATCCCATGCCCCGCGTCGGAGAGCCGAAATATTCGGCAACGATAGCACCGATCAGGGCAAGGGTCGTCGCAATCTTGAGCCCGTTGAAAATGAACGGCATCGCGGCGGGCAGGCGCAGCTTCAGAAGCGTCTGCCCGTATCCCGCCGCGTAGGTGCGCATCAGGTCGCGCTGCATCGCGCTCGCCTCGGTCAGCCCCTGCACCGTGTTCACCAGCATCGGGAAGAAGACCATCACCACGACGACCGCAGCCTTCGACTGCCAGTCGAAGCCGAACCACGACACGAGAATCGGCGCGATGCCGATGATCGGCAAGGCGGCCACGAAATTGCCGATCGGCAGAAGACCGCGCGTCAGGAAGCGCGACCGGTCGATGGCGATCGCCACGAGGAACGCCGCCGTGCAGCCCATGACATAGCCGGACAGCGCACCCTTGAGCACGGTCTGGACGAAGTCCTCCCAGAGCACCTGGGTTTCCGCCGCGAACCGCGCGGCGATGGCCGTGGGCGGCGGCAGGATGATCGCAGACACCTCGAAGTGCCGCACGAGCCCTTCCCAGAGCACGAGGAGCGTGACCCCGAAGAGGACCGGCACGACGATCCGCACGACGCGGGCATCATGCCAGCGCGACCGCGCCATCGCGACGTTCGCGGCCCAGGCGCAGAGCCAGAACAGGATCGCGAAGGCGAGCCAGCTCATGTATGCATCCCCATGCGTCTGAGCGTGAGCGTCTGGAGCCATCCGAGCAGCGTCACCAGCACGCCCGCGAGGATCGCGGCGGCGAAGAGCGCGGCCCAGATGGCCAGCGGCGTGCCGAACTGGTCGCCGATCAGGATGCGCGCCCCGAGCCCCGAGATCGCGCCCGTGGGCAGCTCTCCCACGATGGTGCCGACGAGCGCCGCGGCGATCCCGATCTTCAGCGAGGTGAAAAGGTAGGGCACCGAGGATGGCAGCCGGAGCTTGAGAAAGCTCGCGGAGCCGGGCGCGTTGTAGGTCTCCAGCAGGTCCAGTTGCTCCCGCGTGGGCGACCGCAGCCCCTTCGTCATGCCCACGAGCACCGGGAAATAGCACAGGTAGGCCGAGATGATCGCCTTCGGCAGCCCCCGCCCCTCGATGCCCAGCTGCGACGACACCACGATGATCATCGGCGCCAGCGCCACGATGGGGATCGTCTGGGAGATGATCGCCCAGGGCATCAGGCTCATCTCCATGGTTCGGGAATAGACGATGGCGACCGCGCCGAGAATGCCGAGCGCGGTGCCAAGCGCGAATCCCGCCAGCGTCGACTGGAGCGTGATCCAGCCGTGGTAGATCAGCCCCCGCTTCGACATCGGGCGCCCGCGCTGGATCATCTCTCCCGTCGAACTCCACAGCTCTTCCGCAACCTGGACCGGCGTCGGCAGCCGCGGCCGGTCGAGCGCATAGCCGCGCGCAATCTGCGACGGATTCTCGAGCATCAGCGTGAAGGGCGAGGTTTCGCTCCGCACCCGCGACCCCTCGGGGGTGACGGCCACGCCTTCCCGCTCGGCCTGATCCAGCGCCTGCCAGATGTTCATCGGCGCCACCGCCGCGTACCAGAGCGCGACGATGGCCGCGAGCACCGTGAGGATCGGCAGGAGGTTTCTCACGCCGACCGCTCCCTGTCCGCCGGCCTGGCCGGAGACCTCCGTTTGGTACGAGGGTTTCGCAGCTCGTCACGCATCGTAGGCATGCCCGGCCCTCAGCCCCTCGCGCACCCGATGGGCGATCTCGAGAAACTCCCGGCTGTCACGGATGTCGAGCGGCCGTTCCCTCGGCAGCGGGCTTTCGATGATGTCGGTGATCCGCCCCGGCCGCGGGCTCATCACCACGATCCGGGTGGACAGGTAGACCGCCTCGGGGATCGAGTGCGTGACGAAGCCGATGGTCTTCTCCGTCCGCGCCCAGAGGCTCAGAAGCTCCTCGTTGAGCCGGTCCCGCACGATCTCGTCCAACGCGCCGAAGGGTTCGTCCATCAGGAGAATATCGGCGTCGAACGCGAGCGCCCGGGCAATCGAGGCCCGCTGCTGCATGCCCCCCGACAACTGCCAGGGAAACTTCTTCTCGAAGCCTTCGAGATCCACGAGTTCGAGGGTCTTCCTGACCCGCTCCGCCTGCTCGGCCTTGGAATAGCCCATGATCTCCAGAGGCAGCCGCACGTTCGCCCCGATCGTCCGCCACGGATAGAGTCCCGCCGCCTGAAAGACGTAGCCATAGGCCCGGCTCCGCCGCGCCTCGTCCGGCGTCATCCCGTTCACCGTCAGCGTCCCCGCCGTCGGATGCTCGAGCGCCGCCACGCAGCGCAGGAACGTCGTCTTGCCGCAGCCCGAGGGGCCGATGAAGGAGACGAAGTCGCCCCGCCCGATCGTGAGGTCCACGTCGTTCAGCGCATGCACCGGCCCGTCGCTCGTCTGGAACGTGAGCCCGAGGCCTTTCGCCTCGATCACCGTTTCACCCGCCACGCATCGTCCCCCGCCGGTGGCTGGAGCCATCCTTCATGTCAATCACTTACACCCCGCTCGCCGGGATCCCCGTCCGCTCCACCTTGCGCGGCGCGGTGAGTTCTTTCCAGGTGGAAAGCGCCTTGTTGACCGATCCCATCGGGTCGCGCTTGACGAACCTGCCGTGGCCTTCCTCGGTGCGCACCTCGCCGTCGTGGATCGCCACCTTCCCGCGCGTGAGCGTGAAGCGCGGCAGGCCCTTGACGTGCTTGCCCTCGAAGACGTTGTAATCGATCGCCGACTGCTGCGCGCTCGCGGTGATCGTCTTCTCCTTCTCGGGATCCCAGACCACGAGATCGGCGTCCGCCCCCACCAGCACCGCGCCCTTCCTGGGATAGACGTTGAGGATCTTCGCGATGTTGGTCGAGGTGACCGCCACGAATTCGTTCGGCGTCAGCCGCCCGGTGCCGACCCCGTAGGTCC
>CAYTBD010000278.1:861-3947 GCA_964435755.1 uncultured Rhodobacterales bacterium | reverse complement strand
CGCTCGACCCGCACCACCGGCCCTACGCCATCTGGCGGATCACGCCGCCCGGAGGCGCACGGGCATGAATGTCGAGCTTCTCCAGCGCCCGGTGGAAACTCTCGGCGAGGTCGCCGACTGGTACAGGGACGCGGTCATCTACCAGTTGCACGTCAAGGCTTTCCAGGATTCCAACGGCGACGGCGTGGGCGACTTCAAGGGCCTGATGCAACGGCTTGATCATGTTCAGGAATTGGGCGCGACCGCCGTCTGGCTCCTGCCGTTCTACCCCTCGCCGCTGCGCGATGACGGCTACGACATCGCCGAATACAAGGAAATCAACGCGTCCTACGGCGACATGGACGATTTCCAGGGCTTCGTGGACGAGGCGCACCGGCGCGGGCTCAAGGTCATCACGGAACTCGTCATCAACCACACCAGCGACCAGCATCCATGGTTCCAGCGTGCCCGCGAGGCGCCCAGGGGCAGCCCCGAGCGGGACTTCTACGTCTGGTCCGACGATCCGGGCAAGTGGCCCGAAACGCGGATCATCTTCACCGACACGGAGACGTCGAACTGGGCCTGGGATCCGGTGGCCGAGCAGTATTACTGGCACCGCTTCTACAGCCATCAGCCCGACCTCAACTTCGACAACCCGCGAGTTCTGCGCGAGGTGCTCGAGGTGATGCACTTCTGGCTCGACAAGGGGGTGGACGGGCTCAGGCTCGACGCGATCCCCTATCTCGTGGAGCGCGACGGCACGAACAACGAGAACCTCCCCGAGACGCACGAGGTCCTGAAGGCGATCCGCGCCGATCTCGACGCGCATTACGAGGGCCGGATGCTGCTGGCGGAGGCCAACCAGTGGCCCGAGGACACGCGCCCCTACTTCGGCGAGGGCGACGAGTGCCACATGGGCTTCCACTTCCCGCTGATGCCGCGAATGTACATGGCGCTCGCGCAGGAGGACCGGCACGCGATCACCGACATCATCCGGCAGACGCCCGAGATCCCCGACGGCTGCCAGTGGGGCATCTTCCTGCGCAACCACGACGAGCTGACGCTCGAGATGGTGACCGACAAGGAGCGCGACTATCTCTGGGAGACCTACGCGTCCGACCGCCGCGCGCGGATCAACATGGGCATCCGCCGCCGCCTTGCGCCGCTTCTCCAGAACGACCGGCGCAAGATCGAGCTTCTGAACTTCATGCTGCTGTCGATGCCGGGCACGCCGATCGTCTACTACGGCGACGAGATCGGGATGGGCGACAACTACTACCTCGGCGACCGCGACGCGGTGCGCACGCCGATGCAGTGGTCGGCCGACCGCAACGCGGGGTTTTCGAAAGCGATCCCGCAGCGGCTGTTCCTGCCCACCATCCAGGACCCGGTCTACGGCTACGAGGCGATCAACGTCGAGGCGCAGCAGTCGTCGCCCTCGTCGCTTCTGAACTGGATGAAGCGGATGATCGGCGTGCGCCAGCGGCACACGCTCTTCGGGCGGGGCGAGATCGAGCTGCTCTACCCGTCGAACCGCAAGATCCTCGCCTACATCCGTCACGACGGCGAGGAGACGGTGCTGTGCGTCGCGAACCTGTCGCGCCAGGCGCAGGCGGCGGAACTCGATCTGAGAAATCACGCCGGATGCGTGCCGGTCGAGTTGACCGGCCGATCGGCGTTTCCGCCGGTGGGCGAGCTTCCCTACCTTCTGACGCTGCCGGCGTACGGTTTCTACTGGTTCGTCCTTGCCGAGGAGGATCAGGCGCCGGCGTGGCACACCCCCCACACACAGGTGCTTCCCGATTTCATGACCCTTACGACACGCGACGGAACGCTGTCCGGAGCGCTTGCCGACCGGACCGGCCGCGAATTCCAGCGCCAGACGCTCCGCGAATACCTGCCGCTCCAGCGGTGGTTCGCGGGCAAGGGCAAGCGGCTCGGCGAGATCCGGGCCCATCGCCTCGCCGAACTGGGCGAGGGCCAGCATCTTCTCGTGGCGATCGACGTCGACGTGGAGGGCGAGGACCAGCGCTATTTCCTGCCGCTCTCGGCGGACTGGGGGGACGATGCGACGACGCTCTCGCCGCGGCTTCCGGCCACGCTCGCGAAGCTGCGGCGCGCGAACCGCGTGGGCTCCATCCTCGACGGGGCGGCGCATGAAGAGTTGGCCGAGGCGCTCATCGAGGCGGTGCGCACGGAAGCGGAGTTCGCCGGCGAGGAAGGCCGCGTCGTGTTCCGGAAGACCTCCCGAGCCGGCGATCTTTCCGACGCCGGCAGCCCGCGACTTCTCGCCGTCGAGCAGAGCAACGCGTCCATCGCGTTCGGCGACACCTTCATTCTCAAGCTCTATCGGCGGCTTCGCGAGGGGCTTCAGCCGGATATCGAGATCGGGCGCTTCCTGACCGAGGAGACGGATTTCGCGGCCACGCCGGCGCTGCTGGGCACAATCGAATGGGTGAAGGACGACGGGACGCCGACGACTCTGGGCGCGCTCAACGACTTCGTGCGCAATCAGGGCGATGCCTGGACCTACGTGACCGAGGCGCTCGACCGCGACAGCGAGCGCCACGAGATCGTGGAGGAGGATGACGTCACGCCCGAAGCCGAAAAGGAACTCGCGCTGGGCGGCCATCTCGACATCGGTGCGCTTCTGGGGCGCCGGACGGCCCAGTTGCATCTCGCGCTCGCGAGCGGGTCGCCCGACAGCGGATTTTCCGAGGAGCCGCTCGAGACGCACGACCTGCCGCGGCTCGTCTCCGAGGCGAAGCAGGATGTCGCGAGCGTTTTCGACCGGCTCGGAGCGCAGATCCAGGTACTCGCCGAGACGGGCCGCGAGATGGCGCAACGGGTCCTGGACCGGCGCGACGAGATAGACCGCCGGCTCGACGCCGTGACGCGGCTGGAGCCTTCGGGCGGCAAGTGCCGCATCCACGGCGACTATCATCTGGGTCAGGTTCTCGTCGTGCAGAACGACGTCTCGATCATCGACTTCGAGGGGGAGCCGGCGCGGTCGCTGGCCGAGCGCACGGCGAAGACCTCGCCGCTGCGCGACGTGGCCGGAATGCTGCGGTCGTTCGATTATGCGCTCTGGACGACGCTGATGCACC
>CAYTBD010000278.1:0-851 GCA_964435755.1 uncultured Rhodobacterales bacterium | reverse complement strand
CACCGGATCGAGCTCGGCGCCGACGCCGAGGCGACCGCCGAGATGGTCGAGACGTGGCGCGCCGAGACGCAGGGGGCCTTCCTCGACACCTATCGCGAGACGATGGCCGGCAGCACGCTGCATCCATCCGATCCCGAGTTCGAGCGCGGCCTGCTCGACCTCTTCCTGATCCAGAAAGCGGCCTACGAGATCGGCTACGAACTGTCGATGCGGCCGGACTGGATCGACATTCCCCTCGAGGGGCTTCTCAACCTCCTCGAGCCAAAGACGCGAGAGACACCGTGACCCTCGAAACACTTCCGAAGACCGCGCCGGCCCCCGAAGACATCGAGGCCGTACTCCGCGGCCACCATGGCGACCCGTTCCGCGTGCTCGGCATGTTCAAGGCGGGCGGCGGCCTCGTCGTCAACGTCTTCGCGCCCGACGCGGCCGAGGTGACGCTGCTGGACGCCAAGGGCAAGGAGGTGACGAGCCTCGAGCGCATCCATCCGGAGGGCTTCTTCCACGCGGCGCTCCCCCGCAAGCGCAAGGCGTTCGCCTATACCCTCCGCCTCGGCGCCGGCGACCGGACGTGGGAGCGCGAGGATCCCTACCGCTTCGGCCCGGTGCTGGGCGAGATCGACGAGCACCTGATGGGCGAGGGGCGGCACGAGGATCTCTACCGCAAGCTCGGCGCGCATCCCACGGAGCACGAGGGCGTGGCGGGCACGTCCTTCGCGGTATGGGCGCCCAACGCGCGGCGGGTCAGCGTCGTGGGGGACTTCAACGCCTGGGACGGCCGGCGCAACGCGATGCGCCGGCGCGGCGCGACCGGCGTCTGGGAGATCTTCCTGCCCGGCATCGGCAGGGGC